>NZ_JBPAOE010000032.1:0-1202 GCF_054051265.1 Vibrio sp. C8 | reverse complement strand
TTGTATGGGAAATTATCCCTCTTAATCGACCAGTTTCGGGTAATGTGAGACCCAGGCTTTAGCTGCAACTAAAGCTTTCCATGTAGTAGTTCGTTTAAACGCTGGCTCCTCTGTTGAGAGACCGATAACAAACATGAACGCTACATAGGACTCCAAGCATAAACCTCGAATAGTCGACTGGGTCTCGAACCCGCATTACGCAAGCAAGAGTTAGCTTATTATGAATACTAAATTGAAGCAAAGCATCAACGTCGGAGTTGATACCGGGAAAACACAATTAGATATCCACATCAGACCGTTAGACATATTTTTCTCAGTAGAAAACACAGAAAAAGGCATCAAAGAAGCATTAAAAATCATAAATAAATACAGTCCTGAACGTATCGTAATTGAAGCTACGGGCCGCTTAGAAATGCCATTTGTGTTAGCTTGCGCCGAGGCCAATTTACCTATTGTGCGTGCCAACCCTGTACACATTAAACGCTTTGCAGGTGCTATTGGTCGAAGAGCTAAAAATGATCGTTTAGACGCTGAACTCATTGCACACTATGGTGAAGCCATTAAACCGCAATTGACTATCGTAAAAGCAGAAAACATAAGATTAATGAGTGACTTAGTCATTCGAAGAAATCAGTTACTATCAATGCAGACAATGGAAAAGAACCGTATACAAGTACTGCCTAAAAGTCTGCATTTAACAATCAAACCAATGCTTACAGCTATGAAGAATCAAATTATCAAGATTGAAAATAAGCTTGTTAAACTCATTGAAGATAGTCCGGAATATCAGGCTAAAAATACAATTCTACAAAGCGTTCCCGGCATCGGAAACATCGCAGCAGCATCGATAATCAGTAATGTACCTGAGTTAGGTTATATCACCAATAAACAAGCAGCTTCTCTCATTGGCGTTGCCCCAATAACGAGAGAAAGTGGGCGCTACAAGGGCAAGCGAGTAATCCAAGGTGGACGTACACAAGTTCGGACAGTTCTATACATGGCTATGATGTCAGCAATGCAATGTAACCCCGTATTTAAGGCCACTTATACAAGACTTGTAGCAGCAGGAAAACCCAAAAAAGTTGCTATCATTGCATGTGTTCGCAAGATGGTTGTGATCTTAAATACGATGCTAAGAGATGGCGTCATGTGGGATGAGAACATAGCTCAAAATTAGTTATTGACGCCATAGTCGTTTGTTA
>NZ_JBPAOE010000031.1:0-1291 GCF_054051265.1 Vibrio sp. C8 | reverse complement strand
TGACCCGTCCTGATATGGGTTGACACATTTTAGTTAAAACGCTCGGTGTACTTCATCGGGCGTTTTGTATTTTAAGGCTGTGTGTGGCCTATATTGATTATAGATTTTCACCGACTCTGCAACCATCTTTCGTGCTTCTTCTAAATTCGTAGGCTTGTTAAGAAGATATTCATTTTTGAGTATTCCATTGACTCTTTCTGCCAACGCATTCTGGTAACAGTCATATCCATCTGTCATTGAGCAACTTACGCCATTCTGTTGGTGAAGTGTTTGATACTCAGCCGAACAATATTGCAACCCTCTATCTGAGTGATGAATGAGTGGCTGTCGCGTTCTTCTACTTTTAAGCGCATTCATAAACGCTTGCTTAACGGATTGAGTTTTCATGCTGTCATCAACATGATAACCAACGATTTTCCGAGAGTAAGCATCCGTGACTAAACTGAGATAAGTTTCTCCATCACGAGTCGGTAGATAGGTAATATCGGCAACCCACAACTGCTCGGGGCGTTCAGGAACATACCCCGACTTTATGATGTTAGGATGACAATGAAATCGATGATGGCTGTTCGTCGTGCGATGATATGCTCGCCTTGTTGGGACAAGAAGTTGGTTCGCTTTAAGAAGTGCAAACAAGTGGTCCCGGCCGATGATTAAACACTTTTGAGACAAAATATATTTTAGCTTCCTGACACCTATTCTAGGTTGAGTAAGGCGCTCTTTCTTCACGGCGACAAGCACATGAGTCTCATGGGAAACTCGTTCTTTTTCTGCTTCACACCGCTTGTAATATGCCTGACGTGAAATCCCTATAAACAAGCAAGCTTTTGTCACGGTTAACCTTGAAAGCGTTTTTTCCTCAATAACTCGGCTTTGCGCTTTTTTGAAAGACGGACTCCAAAGTCTCTGTCCATGACTTTTACAACTGCCTCGAAAAAATCGGCTTTTAACTGAGTTTCTTCTAATTGTTGTTCAAGCTCTTTAATGCGTTGTTCAGGTGTTTGTGGGGAAGATGATTGAGACATAGCGATACCTTTTCCCTTTAGTTCAGACGCTCCTAAAGACCAATCTAGCTGACCATGTTTACGAAGCCAAACTAAAACCGTCGAGCGTCCTTGAATACCATATCGCTCTTGAGCCTGCTTATATGTCATTTCCCCTTTTTCAACTTGCTCAACAACCGCCAATTTAAAGGCAAGGGAATAATCTTGCTGTGTACGTTTACCTATTGATTTCATGACATTCTCCAATTGGTTACTGGAAAAGTGTCAACCTTATTTAGGACGGGTCA
>NZ_JBPAOE010000030.1:0-1348 GCF_054051265.1 Vibrio sp. C8 | reverse complement strand
CCATTACGGTAACAGCATCATCTGAAGCAGCTTTCAGCCGCTGTATGATATCGTGAATGTCTCCAGTACTGTCCTGCGTACGACTTGCTAGTTTACGGACTTCATCTGCCACTACAGCAAAGCCACGACCTTGATCTCCAGCTCGGGCAGCTTCGATGGCAGCATTCAGTGCTAACAAGTTAGTTTGTTCAGCGATTTCCTGAATAATATCAAGTGATGATGAAATGTTCTTTACATCGCCCTCAAGCTTGGATATTACAATACTTGCTTGAGCTACCTCTTCTGATAAAGCTGATACAGAACTTGCTGTAGCCACAACAACTTGATGCGCAACACTAACATTATCTTCTGCTTCCCGTGCAGAATCAGCAGCTTGACCAGCATTATTCGATATCTCTGCCGCTGTTGCTGTCATTTCTGTCATCGCTGTCGCTACTTGTTCTGTCTCTTTTTGCTGACCAGCGGAAAGTTGAGCTGAATCCGAAGCTCTCTGATTCATCGCTTTGCTCTCTTGAACAACTTGCTGACTTACATTTCTAACTTGGTTGATAATCTCTTGAAGACTCGCTACAAATGTATTGAAATCTTCACTAAGAACATTAAATTCCCTTGCTTTAAAGTTTTCCATGCGAGCCGTCAAATCAGCATCACCACTAGCGAAAGAACGGATAGAGTTACTAAAGAGTTCAAGTGGTCTCATAACGCTTCTATTCACTAGATATGCCATGAAAGCAACGCTCAGCATAACGACGACGCTAATTAGAATCAGTGTCCAAAGACTTTGATCTAATCTATCTAAAGCACTTTTTTCCATATGCATCAGTTCTTGTTCTACATCGTCGGTGTAGATACCGGCCCCTAAAGTCAGATCCCATTGTGGAATATAAATAGAGTAACTAAGCTTGGGCAGTGGTGATGAACTGCCAGGTTTAGGGAAGTAATACGTTGTGAATTTTTCAGCCTTTGCATTCTTAATTAATTCTTGAACAAAATAGCTGCCATTCGAGTCCTTGAGATTATAAAAGCTTTGACCAATACCTACGTTACTTTTTCCTAGAAGTAGTCTTATGCCTTTTGAGTCATACCCAAATAGATACCCTGAATCACCGAACTTAACATTTCTCAAAAGAGAAATGGCATCTTCACGAGACGCTTTTGTGTGTTTTAGTGGAGCTAAGGTACTATCTGCAATTTCTAGGTAGGTTCGTAGCTCAGCCTTCTTCATTTCTATCATCGTTTCGTGGGCGCTAGTAATTTGATCTGAGCTTAAACGCCTGGCTTCAATCGAGGCCTCTAACATCATTGCGATAGATACAATGATCACTGGTAAGAAAGACAAAACATAAAG
>NZ_JBPAOE010000029.1:0-1353 GCF_054051265.1 Vibrio sp. C8 | reverse complement strand
GGTTCTTCTCCGGTTACATGAGCTTGACAGATGGATAAAAGATTGAGGATGTCTCTGGGACAGAGATTTGTTTAATCTTCAATTTAAAATATTCAGTATCTCTTATCCCTCTGGCTCTTTTCCTCAACATACCAATCGATACATTTCCAGCTTCAATTGCGGCACTGGTTAAATGGTAAGTTGCGTAGTTACAGATCCCTTTTTTATGTCGCTGAAGTGTCCCAACAAAGCTTTGTAAACTCAGTATTCCTGACTGCATTGCCAGGTGGCACCATTGCTCAAGCTTATGTTCCATTTCTAGGTAGTTCGTGCTGTTCCAGATTTGTTGAAGCTGTTCCTTCATCATGTAGATAAAACAAAGGTGTTTGTTGGATTCTAGCAACTCATCGAGCTTATCTGATTGTGAAGAAGACAGTTTTCCTGCGTTCTTTAGTAGTAAAAACAGAGAGCCTTTTATCAGTTTTTTGTCTTTGTGATTTTCGGCTTTTTTAAATTCAAATGAACGCTCTTTCCGTATTATCTTGCTATATAGCTGCATGACATGAAAACGGTCAAAGACGATATCTGCATTGGGTAGATGCTCTGTGACCGCTTTTATGTAGGAATCGCCCATATCCATAGCTACAGCTTTAATTTGTTCAGCGGTTGCTCGAGATAACTGCGTTAAAAAACGACTTAATGTATCGCTTGTCCTTCCATGTTCAACCCATATCAAGCGACCTGTATTCATATCGTAAACCACCGTCATATAATCATGCCCTTTAGCTCTAGCGACTTCATCAACACCGATATGAGTCAATCCAGTAAGCAGCGCCGGGTCACTGGGAGGCAACGTCCGATTCAATAACGCTTTATCGATATTTTTGACGGTTTCCCATCGCAAACCAAAATGTTTTGCTATTACGCTAATCGGCATATGACGGCATAACCCGCTAATCTGGTGACAGAAGCGTTTTGAGTATCGAACACCTTTCTCAACAAATTCACTTTCCTCAATAAGTCGAACGCCGTCAGTATTTCTGGTTTGAGCTAATTCAATATGAACACGACATTGGAGACCACTAATCGGTAAGTCATGAATAATTCGAGTGAGATAGGTATTAACTGTACTCCGCTGTAGGGAGTTTGGCGTTTTGACTGAAAATCGACGGTCTCTACGGCAGAAAACATCAATAGACTGAGAATGAGTATCGAGTTTAACAGAGCGAATAACCTGTCCATCGATACGTAAAAGACCAGAAATAGAATAAGTCAAAATACAGCTCTAACATACCAACTATAAATATATTAATAATCAGTATGATAGAGATTGATGTACATGGGAATCAGACTCATCAAAGCGGAGAAGAGCCA
>NZ_JBPAOE010000028.1:0-1559 GCF_054051265.1 Vibrio sp. C8 | reverse complement strand
CTATAAATATATTAATAATCAGTATGATAGAGATTGATGTACATGGGAATCAGACTCATCAAAGCGGAGAAGAGCCATTTTTTCTAATAACCAAATATGTAGTTAGTTTTTATGGGGTGTTCTACCGACACTGTCTTCATTTTGAATTTTGTGTTTAATTATTTATGAATAAAAACAATATGATAAATAATTTCATTCGGCATTCTTCCTCACTTATATGGAATGTGTCTATATAAAAGATACTGTTAGCTGTACAAAATTAGCAGAGTGTATATGAGAAAGTTAGATTGGCCTCTTTATTGGCTTTATCAAAAAACAAATAATTCACCTATTGTTTCATTCAAAGTTTTGTTTGCATCATTTGCTGTTCTCATAACTGTAAGCATGTTTGCTGGTGAGGCTATAAAGCAATGGTGGCTTTTTGTACCCGTAGGTCTATTAGGCGCTTCGGTTCCATTGCTAATCGGGTTCATAATTATCAAATTAAAATTCAACTGGACTCTAAATCGTATACCGAAAGCAGAGCTTGCTTATTTTATGCAGTATGGTTGTAGTCAAAAGCTGGAAAAAGGTTTTCGTTGGTTTATTTCAACTTATGTATCTTTACTGCTGTATTTGTGGCTTTTAGCGTCAATTTTTATGATTTTATCTATACCCGTAATGGTATTTTTGTCTGCAAAGTACAGCTAACAAGGCGCTTAAGTCGGACTGCAAACGCGTGGCGGTTTTGGTTCTAATTGGCTCGTGTGATTATGGTGGTTATTTTGAGTTTGGCTGTGGTTTGCAGCCACTTAGCTTAGCGTTAGCTATCAGAAATTGGAGACAAAATAGTGGCAGAAGTAGTTGCAGATATTGAGAACCTTAGAGTAATCGATACAAAAGGTAACGAGCATGAACTTTGGGACCATGAATATTGGTATTTGAGTCCAAATAGAACTTCGTATCATCCGGCAGAGGGGGCTGTCAGTCCCTACAGTTTTGGGATGGTTCTTCATAATGCTAATTGTGGTCAGGGTATTCATGTCGCAATGGAAGATTGGCTTGATGGTATTGAGGTGACAGTTCAAAAGGCAGGTGGTGCAGGCGAAGCCGAGAGGCTAATTGAAGAGGCAAGGTTAAGGATAAACCCTCAGCTACCAAGTCGCTTGAGATGTTTCTACTTGAATCATGATAAAGATGTAGCTTTAACACGTATTCAAGCATGGGGGTTTACAGAGCGCGAACTTGTTAGGTGCTATTCAATTCGAAGTAGCGCGTTTTATCATTACGCTGATGTACGCTTATTTGAAGCATTAGCTAAAGACCCAACACAAGTACATTTAGCAGAGCAGTATTGGAACACGTTTAACCCCCAAGCCCCTAAGGACAGGCAGTTTCTTGAAGTATTAGTGAATGGAGCGCTTTATTTCCCTGATTGGAAACAGTTCCCGCGCATAGATGAAAATGAGCTAATTAAGTGGCAAGAGGCTAATCAAAGATAGCTAACAAACGACTATGGCGTCAATAACTAATTTTGAGCTATGTTCTCATCCCACATGACGCCATCTCTTAGCATCGTA
>NZ_JBPAOE010000027.1:0-5473 GCF_054051265.1 Vibrio sp. C8 | reverse complement strand
ATGGTGCCGACTACCGGAATCGAACTGGTGACCTACTGATTACAAGTCAGTTGCTCTACCTACTGAGCTAAGTCGGCATAAGTGGTGCGCATTCTAGTGAATGATTTATTTGCTTGCAATACTTATGCGAAAAAAAATGCCAAATTTCACGTTCTTTTGTTTATTCGATGATTTTTCAAGCGAATTCACGTCTAAACACTAAATATTCCATCTTTCTCGTTTGAATTGTGGCTACCATATTGTATGTTCGCTGGTCTTACTCTAATTTCGACAATTGAGCATGTTATGACCCCATATTTGTCTTTTGATCGCCAACAATGGTCTGAACTTCGCAATTCAGTGCCTATGATGCTGTCAGAAAGTGATCTGCAAGAGTTGCAAGGTATCAATGAGAATTTGACAGTAAAAGAGACAGTAGAAATCTATCTCCCTCTTGCTCGTCTTCTTAATTTGTATGTTGCGGCAAGACAGAGTCGTAATAGCGTGCTTAATCAGTTTCTCGGCAATAAAGAGAGCGCTCCCCCTTTTATCATAGGGATTGCAGGCAGCGTTGCTGTGGGAAAGAGCACTACCGCTCGCTTACTAAGAGCTTTGCTTGCCCGATGGGAAAACCATTCAAAGGTTGAGCTCGTTACGACCGATGGTTTCCTACATCCAAACAGAATATTAGAAGAGCGCGGGATTATGCATAAGAAAGGATTCCCTGAGTCTTATGATATACGCAGCCTTGTTCAATTTGTGTCGGATGTAAAAGCAGGAAAACCGAATGTCGAAGCTCCAGTCTATTCACACCTAACTTATGACATCACGGAGCAAAAGAAAGTTGTAGACCGCCCTGACGTGTTAATCATTGAAGGACTCAATGTTCTACAAAGTGGCATGGATTACCCGCACGACCCTCATCGAGTGTTTATTTCTGATTTTCTTGATTTCTCTATCTATGTCGATGCTGATAGCCAGATGATCGAAAAATGGTATGTTGAACGCTTTATGAAATTCAGAGACAGTGCATTCAAAGAGCCGGGTTCTTATTTCAGCCACTACACTTCATTAAGTACAGAAGAAGCCATCGCAAAAGCGAAACAAATTTGGCATTCAATTAATGGTAAGAACCTACAAGGGAATATTCTTCCAACAAAAGAACGGGCACAACTGATTTTGAAAAAAAGCCTCAACCATACAGTGGAAGAGATACTTCTTCGTAAGTAACGAATAAAAAAGAGGCCTCAGCCTCTTTTTTATTCGTTGTTTCTTAAAGAAATCTCGCCACCGATAAAACTTTTAATACCTTGTTCTGTTTCCAACAAAACACCACCTTGCTCGTCGATACCACGTTCAATTCCTGTGACTTCATTCGTTCCCATGATGAGCTTAACTTTACGCCCGATAAAGTTATCTAAGCGATTCCAGCGTTCTACAAAGTTTTGCATACCGTGAATTTCGTAATTCTTTAACGAAGTATCTAGTGTATTAATAAACTCTGCAGCCAAAACGTTCCGATCAATGTGATCGGTGCCGATCACCTCAGACAAACTTGCCCAAGGCTGATCGATAGCAGAGTTAGGATCTAGCATCGATAAATTCATCCCCATACCGATGACCAAGTGCGCTGCACCACCGGCTTGTCCCGACATCTCGACCAATATGCCAGCCAATTTTCTATCTTGAAAATAAAGGTCGTTCGGCCATTTCAGTTTCACACCTTCCAAGCCCATATTTTCTAGAGCCTCTACCATAGCAACACCAACAACGAGACTAAGCCCCATCGCAGCCGCCATGCCTGCGTCAAGACGCCAGTACATTGATAAATAGAGATTGGCGCCAAATGGCGATACCCAATGGCGTCCACGTCGGCCTCTGCCACTCTCCTGATACTCTGCAATACAAACCGTGCCGGACTGCAAGTTCGAAGTATTATCAATCAAGTACTGATTGGTTGACCCGATTACAGGATGAAGCTCTACCGGATTTGAAACCTTTGATTGAATTAAAGCTTCATCCAACATAATCAGTGGTTGAGACAATTGATATCCTTTCCCTTGAACACGGAAGATATCAACGCCCCACTCCTGAATACCTTTAATATGCTTACTAATCGCCGCACGGGACATCCCAAGATCTTCGCCTAACGATTCTCCTGAGTGAAATGAACCATCAGATAACTTGCTCAGTAACTTTAACTTTACGTCTGGATTTTTCACTCACGATTCTCCAATAAAACGACTCAAATACGTTTCTTTCTCTCGCCCCATGAAACGCACTTCATGTTCCAACAACACACCATAGATCTCTAAGACTTTATTTCGGACTATGCCAGCCAACTCAACGATATCTTGAGCGGTCGCGTTATCTTTGTTAATTAATACTAAAGACTGATTAGGATGAACCTGAGCGCCTCCATGTACAATGCCTTTAAGTCCAGCATGTTCAATTAGCCATCCTGCGGCAAGCTTCACACCATCAGTAACGGGAAAGGCGACAATATCTGGGAATGAAGACTTCAGCATTTCAAAATGCTGCTCAATAACAACGGGATTTTTGAAGAAGCTACCTGCATTTCCTGTTACAGCCGGATTAGGCAATTTTTCACTACGGACCTGACAAACTCGTTCAAATACTTGTTTAGAAGTACAGTTATCACCAAGTTGTTTTAGTGGTCCATAATTAATGTTTGGCTGCCATTGCTTAGTGAGTTTAAGTCCCACGGCGATGACTATCGCCTTATTGTAAAGCTCTTTCTTAAAAATAGAATCTCGGTAACCAAAAGAGCACTCTTCTTTGCTGAGACGCTTAATTTGCAATGAATCTAGACATAAATAGTCAACATAATCACACACATCCTGGAACTCTAGACCATATGCACCAATATTTTGTATCGGTGCGGAACCTGCGCATCCTGGAATCAAAGCCAAGTTTTCCAACCCTGATATATTCTCGTTAATGCTCCATTCAACTAGCTCTGGCCAATCTTCTCCACCCTCAACATGCAAATAATGAAAACCTTCATCTTGGGTGTGTTTAATACCTAGCATACGGTTAACCATAACCAAACCTTGATAGGTTTCCGTGAAAAGCATGTTGCTCCCCTTACCTAACATTAATTTTGGTAGAATTTGAAGCTGCTGCGAACGATACACTTCTTTTAGATCATCAACGGTTTCAATAAATACTAATGTATGGCAAAGCTGCTCAATACCAAAAGTATGATAAGGGGCTAGATTCACATCGTGATGTAGTAGCAAAGGACTATGTAATTGCATGAGACTCTTCAGATAAACTAAACTTCGATTATTCTACAACAGATGCCATGATAAGACACAAATGCCTGAACTCAAGTTTGAACACTTAGATCCAATAAAACTGCCCCTTCTTAAACGCTTCTACAAACAACATTACCCAAGTACTAAACCTAAAAGCGACGAAATATTGATCGTGGCATATAGCGAGTTATCAATGATCGCAGTCGTAAGATTTCGCTCTGTTACCGGATATAGATTGTTAACAGGCATGGCTGTTGATGAATCGAAAAGGGGGAAAGGCATAGGCTCTGAACTACTTAGCTTTTGCGAAAAAGAAATTCTGGCAGACAACGACTTTTGTTTTTCTTACGCGCATCTACAACATTTTTATGAGCAGGCAAGTTTCAAAAAAATAGAAGTTGAAGAACTACCTAATGAACTTAGAACCTTATTTGGTAGGTATAGTCAAAGCGGTAAGAATCTCATTCCAATGCAGTTTTTACCGAGCAGGATTAAGAATAAACAGCTTTTCTAGCCTTTTGTTTAACTAGTTTGGTATTATCCGTAATTCGCACATTTGCAAGTTTGCACATAAGTAAGGTAAAACATTCAAAATGATCGCTCGTAGAAACCCATTCGACCAGCTGCCGACTATTGCGCAAGATCCGAACAAGTTTGCCATTCTCTTCTCCGCCAAAGAATTTCGGACTCATCTCATCGAGTCAATTCGTCAGGCTAGTAAGCGTATTTATCTTGTTGCCCTATATCTCGAAGACGATGAAGCTGGCCGTGAGATCCTTACTGAGCTATTTGAAGCTAAACAACGTAATCCAGGATTAGACATCAACATATGTGTCGATTGGCACCGAGCACAACGCGGTCTAATAGGTAAAGCAGCCTCTGAAGGCAATGCAGCGATATATAAAAAGTTTAACCAAGAGTATCAACATACCATTCCTACGTATGGAATCCCTGTTCGCGGACGTGAAGTGTTTGGTGTATTACACCTGAAAGGTTTTGTTATTGATGACACTGTCATATATAGCGGTGCTAGCTTAAATAACGTTTATCTCCACTACAAAGAGCGTTATCGCTTTGACCGATATCATTCAATTGAAAATGCGACCTTGGCTGACAGTATGGTCAAGTTTGTTCAAGAGGAAATGTTGGCTCATCCAGCGGTAAATGATCTTAGTGCTCAAGATAAGCCTGATACAAAAGAGATAAAAACCGACATCCGACAATTCAGAGCCTCACTAGCTCAGGCCAGTTATAAATTTGAACCGGATGTTGTTGCTCAAGACAAAGTTGCTATTACTCCCATTGTTGGTTTAGGTAAGCGTCGTAACAGACTTAACCAATACATCGTACAACTTATCGCTCAAGCGAAAGATGAAGTATTCATCTGTACACCTTATTTTAATTTCCCAAGAAGTATCGCCAAGGAAGTAAAAAAGGCGCTAAAACGCGGAGTAAAAGTACATATCATCATTGGTGATAAAACAGCAAACGACTTCTACATTTCACCGGAAGAAGAATTCAAGACGATTGGCGGGCTACCTTATCTGTATGAGATAAACCTGCGTCGCTTCGCTAAAGCCAACGAAGCTAATATTGCCAGCCGTAAACTGTCCATTCATCTTTGGAAACACGACGACAATAGCTTCCACTTAAAGGGTATTTGGGTAGACAAGCGTTATATGCTGTTAACGGGAAATAACTTAAATCCTAGAGCATGGAAACTCGACTTAGAAAATGCTCTATTGGTGAAAGATGACTATCACCTTTTAACCAAAGAGTTTACTAAAGAGATCGACAATATTCTGCAACATACACACCTAGTTTGTACATACAGACAATTAGAGAGACTTGAAGACTATCCTGAAGCAGTACAACGCTTAGTACGGAAGATCACTCGTGTGAAAGCGGATAGAGTATTAAAACAAATACTGTAAAAACATAATCAAGAAACCGACACAACTGTGTCGGTTTTTTTATATCTGCAAAATACCATCCTCTACATTCAATATTTGTGTGGTGCTTTTTATATAGGTACAAAGAATGTAATGGTGTAAATTTTGGAATACCTTGCTTAATGGCCAGTTTTCTCTTAAACCAAGAGCAACCAACTGAATTGCCGCTTTGCATTAGTTCACCTTTCTTCAGACGTAAAAAAGCCCCAGTCTTTCGACTGAGGCTTCAAATAGTGGCGGAGCGGACGGGACTCGAACCCG
>NZ_JBPAOE010000026.1:0-6556 GCF_054051265.1 Vibrio sp. C8 | reverse complement strand
TTTGGTTCAATTGGCTAGTGTGATTAGGGTGGTTAATTTGGGTTTGGTGGTGTTTGCAGCCACTTAGCTTAGCGTTAGCTGGAAAATTAAAAGAGCCGTTTATTCCGGTTTTGTGGTTCAAGCTTTACACCTGAAAGCCCCCGTATTTCGACTATCTCGCCAGTGGCACTTTCATTTAAGTGGTTGAATTCGGTTAGGCCGTTTTACTTTTAATAGTGTGTTTGTTGAGTTCTTTGGTGTGGCTTCTTTGAAGTTGAACTTGGTTCGTGACTAATAAAGTTCTTCGCTTGTTATGGTTGGCTTCATCGTAATTTTCTTGGTCAGTTATGTTTCGTGGGCTAGGTTTCACTTTTATAGCTATCCCTTTTACATTGTGTTCGTATAGTCATAATGTATTCCAAATTAGGCATTTGAGTGCAATCATTAAGCTTCAACGCAACCAGCTAACAAGGCGCTAAAGCCGGACTGCAAACGCGTGGCGTTTTTGGTTCAATTAGCTAGTGTGTTTACGGTGGTTACTTTGAGTTTAGTGGTGGTTTGCAGCCACTTAGCTTGGCGTTAGCTGAATTAAGCCGGTAACTCTCTCAATAGCAAGGATATCTATGAAAGTTAATGCTCTAATTTGGCCAGATAGACTGTTAACCTTGAACCAAAAAACAGTGGTATTTATTGCCATTTTTTTATGCGTTCCAGTAGTTTTTCTTTATCGGATGTTCGCTCAGAACGAAATTGCTGGGTTGGCTGTAGTGGGTATATACCCGTTAGTGGTGATATGGTGTTTTCTATTTAATAAAACGGTTCCTATTGGGGCAATTTTGGTTGATTATCGTGAGCAATCTCAGGGCACACAGTTTTGGCGGTTTGTTGCATTTGTTATTCATCTTATAGCTCTACATTACTTACTTTATTACCCTTTGAACTGAATTCAGCTAACAAGGCGCTTAAGCCGGACTGCAAACCTGTGGCGGTTTTGGTTCAACTTGTCTAGTGTGGTTACGGTGTTTATTTTGAGTGGGTGGTGGTTTGCAGCCACTTAGCTTAGCGTTATGTTGTCAGGTTATAGATTACTTAAATAGGGAGATTTAAATGCCAAGAAGATTGACCCAAACAAAAAAAGAAACTCACCAGACACTAAAAAATATGAGCTATGAAAGTATGGTGATTAGCTGGTTAATGTTTGATGGCTGGCAAGTTTTTACCCCTATTCTAGATAATGGACATCAAACAGATGTTCTGATTTCAGATGGCCCTAATTACTATAGGATTCAAATTAAAACTGTTGAAGCAACAGGGGAAGATCATTTAGTAGAGAATCGCTGGACTGATAGTAATGTAGATTTTGTAATCTTTTTTGCTCGTAATTCTACGTGGGGCTATATTACGCCTGCATTTATTGAAAAAAAGCGCTCTCTAAATTATCCCGGTCATGCCCGGTTCGATAGTTCTAGTCGTACAGAGTTCTTAAAAGAATTCCACAAAATTGATTTGGTGTAATCAACATAACAAGGCGCTAAAGTCGGACTGCAAACGCGTGGCGGTTTTGGTTCAATTGGGTAGGGTGTTTACGGTGGTTATTTTGAGTTTGGTGGTGTTTGCAGCCACTTAGCTTAGCGTTATGAAAATATGATAGGAAGTTACAATGGCAATAATAAATGATTGGTCAAAATCTATTGCAAAACTTGTCGATGCAAGTTTTGACGTGAGTAAATCTGTAGCGAAACACGGAACAGTTTTAGGTGATGCAAGAGAAAGCTTTATTCGCGACATATTAGAAAGATTTCTACCAACTAATGTGGTTGTCGGGTCTGGACAAATAGTAGATTGTAATGGTTCTATTTCAAAGCAAATAGACTTAATTATTTATCGAAGTGATTTTCCTATACTAAGGACATTGGGAAGCTCTGATGTTTACCTTATAGAAGGCGTGATTTCTACAGTAGAAATTAAATCTAAGTTAAACAAGGAAAGTCTATTTGAAGCTCTTGAAAATGGAAAGTCAGTAAGAAACCTTCAACCTTCAATTGTAAAGGAGACGCTAGATGATTTTTCTAGAATGGTATATAAATGTAAATTTGATGAACTTCATGTTTTTAAACAGAATTCTATAATGGGGATGGTTCTCCCACCAGTTTATATCTTTTCATATAAAGGTATAACTAGGAACTCAATCAAAACATTTATCGATCATTTAAATGAGTGGCATAACGATAACGCAAAAGGTGAAGGGGACATTACAGTTATGCCCGAAGTTATTGCTACCGAGGGCTGTGTGGCATTAAAAAATGTCAATGATTATTTAAAATTAGGGAGCCCAAGAAAAGAGGAGCTACTTGATTATATTAATGACATTGAAGAAAAAACTGGTATCGCTCTTACATATGAAGAATTACTTGAAACATGCGGTTTAAAAACAATAAATTATGGCCTAGGGGCTAAATGCGATGCGTACCCGTTACAGTTTTTGATATCTAGCATGTTAACTACCGTGTGCACGAGAGGGGGGCTTCAGAAATTAGGAGACCTACCCATAGCATACAGTCTGATAAATTACATTAAACATGATGAGTTAGAGGAAAAATGGGTAGGTGTTGCACCTAATATCAATAACATAACGTGCCCTAAATCAGACTTTGTAGAACAGATGCAATTTTCATAACAAACAATTTAAGAGTGATTCAGCACGCTTGGCATTTTTGGTTTGGGTTAAGGTAGGTGTTTATGGTGGCCACATTAAGTGTAGTGGTGGCGTGCTTCACACCTTAATTGGGCGTTAGCTGGAAAATTAAAAGAGCAGTTTTATTCCGGTTTTGTGGTTCGAGCTTTACACCTGAAAGTTCAAGTTTCTCAACTATCTCGCCAGTGGCACTTTCATTTAAATGGTTGAATCAACCCAAGTCGTTTACTTTTAATGGTGTGTTTGTTGAGTTCTTTGGTGTGGCTTCTCTGAAGTTGAAAGCGGTTCGCGACTAATAAAGTTCTTCGCTTGTTATTGTTGGCTTCATCGTAATTTTTCTTAGTCAGTTATGTTTCGTGGACTAGGTTTTAGTTTTATAGCTGTCCCTTTTACATTGTGTTCGTATAGTCATAATGTATTTCAAATTATGCATTTGGGTGCAAACATCAAGCTTCAACGTAACCAGCTAACAAGGCGCTTAAGTCGGACTGCAAACCTGTGGCGGTTTTGGTTCAATTGGGTAGGGTGTTTACGGTGGTTATTTTTAGTTTGGTGGTGTTTGCAGCCACTTAGCTTAGCGTTAGTTGGCCGTCATGTTGATTGGCTTCGCAATAACAAATCAGGCAGTTATGAATCCGTTTTGAGTTGTGAAATACTCATCCATTCGAATCTGCTAGCAGTTAAAATTTGGCTCATTCAGCCGCAGTGTTGAGTCTGCCGCTAATAGAGCTTTGCTTTTTATTAAAACCTAAGGGCTTAAAGCTCACCAGCTTTTGTATGCTAAATACGGGCTTCATTCCTGTGTTGGCTTTCGGAGAAAAAGCGGGGCAGTTAGGTTTTAGTAAAGGGTAACGTGTTGCTAGTTGTGTTGTTACCAAACGGCAACTAACAAGGCATTAAAGCCGGAACATAAACAGTTGGCTATGTTTCGCTGCGCTACACAATTTTAGCCAACGTGTTTCTGTCCGCTTAATGCGGCGTTAGCTGGAAAATTAAAAGAGCCGTTTATTCCGGTTTTGTGGTTCAAGCTTTACACCTGAAAGCCCCCGTATTTCAACTATCTCGCCAGTGGCACTTTCATTTAAGTGGTTGAATTCGGTTAGGCCGTTTTACTTTTAATAGTGTGTTTGTTGAGTTCTTTGGTGTGGCTTCTTTGAAGTTGAACTTGGTTCGTGACTAATAAAGTTCTTCGCTTGTTATGGTTGGCTTCATCGTAATTTTCTTGGTCAGTTATGTTTCGTGGGCTAGGTTTCACTTTTATAGCTATCCCTTTTACATTGTGTTCGTATAGTCATAATGTATTCCAAATTAGGCATTTGAGTGCAATCATTAAGCTTCAACGCAACCAGCTAACAAGGCGCTAAAGCCGGACTGCAAACGCGTGGCGTTTTTGGTTCAATTAGCTAGTGTGTTTACGGTGGTTACTTTGAGTTTAGTGGTGGTTTGCAGCCACTTAGCTTGGCGTTATGTGTTTGGAGGTAATATGTCGAATTTTCGTGTTAGGCTACGAGAATCAGTCAGAATCTTATGTACCAATGAAGCCGAGCTAAAGTACCGTCTAAAACTGGCAATTTGTGAGGAGTTACTGTTTGCTAATGTCCCAGAGGATATAAGTGTTCCATTGTATTTTCAAAAACAGCATCAGGTGATCATGGAAATAGCTACCGAAAAAACGTGGTCTAAAGACATTACTTCAGACAGGGTTGGTGCAACTATTTATCGGCGTCATGGCAAAACACTGTCTAAATGGGCTTCAATGATTTTACAGTTGCATCAAGAATACGAAGAATATCTTGTTTCAGGCTTTATTCCAGAACACACATAACAAGGCGCTTAAGCCGGACTGCAAACCTGTGGCGGTTTTGGTTCAATTGGGTAGTGTGTTTACGGTGGTTATTTTGAGTTCAGTGGTTTTTGCAGCCACTTAGCTTAGCGTTATGGGGCTTAAATTCAATACAACATTATAATAAGGTGGCTAGGTGAGATTACACGAAATCAAGATCGACAATTTTAGAAAATTAAAAGGTTGTACGATTGGCTTTAGAGATTCGACTTTTCTAATTGGTGCAAATAATGCTGGTAAATCTAGTGTGTTTTCAGCAATTCAACTTCTACATAGTGCTAAGAATGCGCTGAGAGAAGATTATTCGAAAACATACAATGAAGAAGAAGATTTGTATGAATATTCCGAAGAAATTGAAATGGTTGCGGAATACCACAATTTACCAGAAGAGGCTAAAGAGTGGGTTGGTTTTAAAGGAAGAATTATTAGGGCTGAAGCCCCTTTAGCAGATGAAACCGAGAACAGTATAGTTTACAAAAAGGTTTGGTCTATCAAACAGTCAAAACCAAAAGTTTACATGCTTGAATACCCCAAAGCGCCTAAAGACCAGTTTGTTGGTGCAACACAAGTATCTGAGTTGGTAGGCGATAGCTTCACTGAAGAGTTTTTGAAAGAATTCTTCGGTGACGGTAACTTTACAAAAAAGCTAACCATTAAAGCAGTTAAAGAAAAACTTGAAGATTTAACTGAATACTGGGAAGTCCAAGAAGATCAAGAACCCGAATGGGTTGAAAATCCAGGAGGTATTCCTGGTAACGTACTTTCTAAATTACCTCGTATAGTTGTTGTACCAGCTGAATCATGCGTATCTGAATTGACATCAAGCAACGGAGCATTGCATTCTCTTTTGGGCGATTTATTTGAACAAGTGCGGTCTCAGTCAGAAAACTATGAACAAGCACAACGTTTTCTAAACGAATTAGCATCCGAGTTAAATCCAAGTGATACTGACACTGACTTTGGTAAGTTAATCCAAGAACTAAATGGTATGGTTCACAACTTGTTCCCAGATTCGTCTGTCCATGTTTCCGCTGCATTAGATAAACCAGAGAAAACTATTAAACCTCAGTTTTCAGTTGAACTGGAAAGCAATGTAAAGACAGAAGTTTCATACCAAGGTCACGGTATGATCAGAGCAACAGCTTTCCAATTACTAAGGTTTGTACAGGAATTTGTAAATAAAAATGCAGATAACCCTAGAAGTACAATTTTCTGCTTTGAGGAGCCAGAAATTTATTTGCATCCTTCGGCTGCAAATCAACTCAGGGATTCGTTGTATGAGCTAGCGGGACCTAGCTGTCAAATTGTAGCGACTACTCATTCTCCATATATGGTAAACCTTGGTACGGACAAGAGTATTAGCTTAACTAAGTTCTCATATGCCGAGGGTGGCTTTACTGGGACAACATCATTCAACCTTGAAAATGCGTTCTCAGATCTTCAACAGGATGAAAAACAAAATCTGAAGATGCTTTTAAAAGTTGATGACTATATCTCAAGAATGTTCTTTACAAACAAATGTATATTTGTGGAAGGGGACACAGAAGAAGTTGTCGTAAGAGAAACAATTAAGCGTTTAAGTTCTGAAGATAAAGCTAGGGTTATAGGAAATTGTGAGTTCCTTAGAGCTCGTGGTAAAGCTGTGCTGATTTCGATTGCTAAATACCTAAATGCATTAGATGTTAATTATATCTTTATGCACGATCGAGATGCTGGAACTGAGAGGGCTGAAGCAATGAATGCCCCTATTCTTGCTCAAACAGGCGCTGAACGCAGAATCATGATCGAAGAGTGCATCGAAGACTTGTTAGGCTATGCTGCACCATCAAGTGAAAAACCATATAAGGCATATGAGCATATTTCTCAAAATTGGGGTGAAGAGTTTAACGAATTACCAGAACGTTGGAAAAATGTGTTTTTAGATCTTTGTTCTCCACACTTAGATCATCTAAAACCAGCCCCATAACAAACGACTATGGCGTCAATAACTAATTTTGAGCTATGTTCTCATCCCACATGACGCCATCTCTTAGCATCGT
>NZ_JBPAOE010000025.1:0-10249 GCF_054051265.1 Vibrio sp. C8 | reverse complement strand
CAAGCAAATGATGGGCTGTCGCCAGTAAATGCCGAAAATCGGCTTAAATCTGTGTCCGGAATTTGTTGACCACTACAAAGGGGGTTTTTAACTGACTCATAGCTGAAAGCTTTACGGAACCCCCAGCCTAGCTGGGGGGGTTCTCTTTACAAAAAAACAGGCCTTACGACCTGTTTTTTCAAAACGATAGATTAAATTCGTTCTTCTGTGGCTGCACAGAATATCGATATATTCTGTAGATTTAGGTGTAAATCCAATTTATCACCATTTTTAATCTCTATGTTTGCATCCAGCTTGGCTCTGAGTGGTTGACCATGCATATCAAACTCTGCAAGTGTTTCCGAGCCTGTCATTTCGAATGCATTAATTGGTAGGTTCATTTCGTAGTGACTATTTAAAGGAGACTGCGTTACATGCTCGGGTCTAATACCAAAAATAACCTTACGATCTTCCACTGGCTTAGACGTGAAGTTGTAATCGTTAACTGGAATCCACACATCATCTACTAATACACCCCAAATATCGTCTTTCTTATGTAATGTTCCTTTCAATAAATTGATTTGCGGAGCACCCACAAACTTAGCAACAAAGACGTTATCTGGCTGATTGTATATTTGATAAGGAGTACCAATCTGTTGAGGTATCCCTTTGTTTAGCAATACAATTTTTGTTGCTAAAGTCATAGCTTCTATTTGGTCATGTGTTACGTAGATGATTGTTGAATCTAGAGTATCATGTAGTTTCTTAAGCTCTAGGCGCATCTCTCCACGCAGCTTTGCATCTAGGTTCGACAATGGTTCATCAAACAAAAACACCTTAGGTTTACGCATTAATGCACGCCCAATCGCGACACGCTGTCTCTGACCTCCTGATAGCTGTGCAGGTGTACGATCAAGTAGGTGTTCAATCTGAAGCATCTCTGAAACTTCTTGTACTCTCTTCGCAATCAGATCTGCTGGCTTCTTATTAATTTTCATACCGAAGCCAATGTTCTCAGCAACCGTCATATGAGGGAAAAGCGCATATGACTGGAATACCATTGCAATATCACGGTCTTTTGGATCAGCAAGTGTTACATCTTTGCCACCTATAACTACTTGTCCAGATGTTACATCCTCTAATCCAGCAATCAGCCTCAAAAGTGTTGATTTACCGCAACCTGAAGGACCAAGAAGAACAGTGAATCCACCTGCTTCCATTTCTAGATCGATGTCATTAAGGATGACGGTTTTACCAAAAGATTTATTTAGTTGTTTTACTTCTACAGCATGCATGTTGCCATCCTCGTTTTATATATTCTTAAATTCGGTTGTATAGTTATCTATCTCTGCGATACGCTTTATCATTTCCAAACACGCTCGTCCATTATGATAAGGACATTTCCAAGGTTCGACTTTAGGTAAACCCTTATAAGTTTGTCCGTTGCGTTTTACTTTCCAAAACCACTCGCCATTCACTCTATCTTTCAACTGCCGTTGAATGATGTTCCAGCAACCTAAAGCATTATCCAACAATAGAGGAGTCTTCTTCTTTTGATAAGCATTGAAAAAGCCCACCATCGCTTCTGCTTGTACCCACCAAATTCGGTCAGAATCTAACAAATGGCCTTCTCGTAATTCATTGAATACAGCTCCATCACGATCAAGACCCTCAACACTAGTAACACAAGCCATATCGTAGCTTTGACCAAATACTTTTTCTGCTAGGTCTCTGTTCTTAAGCTGCTTTGCTGCGTCGTCCATTAACCAGGTGCCTTCGATATCGTGTCCATAGGACACATCACCTGAAACGCAATGCCAATCACGTGTGAAGAACAAACCATAGTGAAGCGTTTCATCTACTACTTTTTCAGACATAAGTTGGCAAAGAGCAGATAATTTAGCTTCAACTTCTTCGCTTTTAGTTACCTGAAATAATACCGTATACGCTTCTAATACATGTAAATGTGTATTCATCGATTTCTCAGCGAGGATACCTTCGGCAGTATCACATACAAGTTGATTCTCAATTGGATTCCAGTGTTTATCAAAAGCCTCTCTGTATCCACCGTATGTCACATCAAATGCATGCTCTTCAATAAGCTTGAACAGATTCATCGCAATCTCTACAGCTTCTGTTTTACCAGACGCTAGATAAAACTCACTAAGAGCATAAATAGCAAATCCTTGGTTATAAACATGCTTCTGCGAATCCGTAACGTTACCATTTTTATCTAAAAGCCAATATACACCACCTTTATCAGCGTCTAGAGCTTTATCTATCATGAATTGATAACAATGTTCTGCCGCAGCAAGGTAACGTTCATCTCCTAATACTCGATATGCAAAAGAGAATGTCCAAAGAATTCTTGAATGAAGTAACACTGCCTTTTCATGTTCAGTATCAATGTTACCCGTATAATCTGCATAACAGTAGAAACCGCCAAGATGCTTATCTTGCATGTTCAACCAAAAATCAAGAATACCAGTGGCTTCGTCAGTGATTTCAGCCTTCCACTTTTTTAAATCTAACATACTGTTTTCTCACAAATAATTTAATATTCAGTATTGATATTTCAATTCTTCTTTACTAATCCACAGTAAACCGATGGTACAAAACAATGCTGGAGACACGCTAAACAACATACCGACAATAGGGTTGATAAACAGTAGAAGCATCCCTACTAGAAAAACAATTATCGTCATTACGACGACGCGTTTCTCTTCTACCAGTAGGACAAACGCATTTTTCAAATCATCTATTAGGCCATTCGTTTTATAAATACTTAACTGAACCAATGTGCAATAAGTTAATACCAACATAATGACCGCGATAGGTAACCCACATAACATGACGATTGTCGAAATACCTTCTAGGTTTATGATCGCCCAGTTGATGTACCAAAGAAGAGAGAATGCAGGTAGCAGTAGCGTCAAACCAGATCTGTTACTTCGGAAAAACTCTTCTCGATAAATCGGCAATGCGTCTGTAAAGGTAACTTTTGCAGTGCCATTGAGATACTTTCGGATCAAATAGCAAACTGTGACTGTTGAAGGCAAAACACCAAACACGCCCCCACCCAACAAAGAAAACACAAGCCAGATGACATTTAGCCAGGCTAAACGTGTAATCCAATGACAAGCATTTATAAGAGAGGATGAGTTCATAATACATTTACCCTTTTACGGCACCGTTAGTTACACCAGAATAAATTTGCTTCTGAAGTGTAAGAAATACAACGATTGATGGTACTAAAATAATGACAATCCCTGCTGAAATAGTCGTCCACTCAGTACCAAACACCGATGTGAATTTATACAAAGCTGTAGATACAGTAACTTGTGAAGATTCAGGTAAGTACAGTAACGGGAAGTAGAAGTCGTTATAGATAAATATCGTTCTAAGAATAATAATCGTCGCAATCGCAGGCTTAAGTAACGGCAGGATTATCGTTCTATAGATTAGAAAATAAGACGCCCCTTCCATTTTCGCGGCTTCATCTAACTCTTCAGGGATACCTTTCATGAACTGAAGGAACACATAAATCATAACTACATCTGCACCAATATATAACAGTACCACTGATGCTTTGTTGTTGATTAATCCAAGGCTTTTAATCACTTCAAACGTCGCTACTTGAGTTGTAACCGCTGGGATAACCATCGCTACAACATAAGCGAGTAACACAAGCTTTTTACCTCTAAACTCAAATCGAGATAGTACATATGCCACTTGAGTCCCGAACACGATAGTGAAGAACAGTGAAACCAACAAAATTGTGCCTGTGTTTAAGAACGCTAACCCCAAATCTCCATCAGTGAAGACTTTAATGTAGTTAGTAAAGTTCATAAACGTTTCAGGAAGTCCAACCTTACTTGTATTGTAATACTCGTCTAATGTCTTAAACGAAGCCATTAGTACTGAATACGGAGGAACCAACACTGCAAATGATGCCAATATTAAAGTCATGTACTTGAATAACGCCCAAAACACCCAAGATGGATTAGACATATTCTTTTTAAATCGAGCTTTTTTCATAAAACGCTTAGAACGCTCAACTTTTTCAACTACAAGCTGCTCTTCGTGGGTCATAGTCGATGTTTGATCTGACATACTACTTTTCCTCTTTAAACAACACTTTTTGAAGAATCATAAACAACACAACTATCATAAGTAGCAGCACAGCCATTGCTGACGCTAAACCAAAGTCATTGAAATTAAATGCTGTTTCCAGAGTTGCCATTACAAAGGTTTTTGTTCCGTTTGCACCTTTAGTAATGATCATAGGGATTTCGAATACTGATAATGAGCCAACAAATGCCAATAGTACTTGTAAGCCAATAACGAGTTTTATTGATGGTAGTGTAATAAGTCGGAATTGCTGCCAACCGGATGCACCTTCTATACGAGCGGCTTCATATTGGTCTTGTGGTATAGACTGCAATACACCATAGAAAAGGATAAGGTTGAAACCTAAATATCTCCAGATTGACGCCGCTACAAGTGCCCAGTTAACAACATCCCTATCCATCAACCACGGTTGAATCAAGTTATCTAAACCAATAAGTATAAGGAAGCTATCTAGTGCACCATCAACTTGGTAAAAAATCTGAAATACCATTGATGCGGCTACAGCGTTAAGAACAAACGGAATGAAAAGTAACGTTTTGAAAAGGTTTCTACCTGCTAGTTTGGAGTTAACAAGTACAGCGAACCAAAGTGAAAGTACTAGCTGAATAACAGCACCAGCAAAGTAGTATAAAGTTACAAGTAGCGGATTAAGCTGATCTGGTTCTTCCCATAAATACGTATAGTTATCCAGTCCAATAAAGTTCTTAACAGGTGCATAGCCATCCCAATCTGTTGCACTCATGTAAAAGAGTTGACTTGCTGGGTAGTAAGAGAAAGTAAACAGCAGCGTAAGCGGAATCGTCAAGAACATCACGATGATTAGCCTCTGCTGTTGCTTTAACGTTAAGTTAAACATATAAGCTCCCAAAAAATATCCAACCAGCTAGCCTTTAATATAGCGTACGGTTGAACTGATTCATCTCATTTTCGAACAAATCTTAACGTTACGATTTTATCATAGCAATCACACAATACTGTCATATAAGGTTAATGTGAATCTGATCAATAAACCAAGGCCTACATCCAGCTCATTTGTGATCAAAGCCCACATATGAAGCACTTGTTAAATGTGATCAATTACTCATTGTCTTACGTCAAAGAACAAATCGAAACGTTACGAATTAATATTTAAACCTTAGGCGATATCGTCTAGGTGACATACCATAGAATTTACGGAAACGATGGGTGAAGTTATTTGGATCTTGGTAGCCTAATCTTAAAGCTATCATTTTGACAGACCAGTCTTTGTTCCCCAATAGATCAGCAGCTTTACTCATTCTTAAATGAATTAAGTAGTCTCTAGGAGTCATACCTACAATTTGCTTTACTACTCGATTTAATTGCTCTGTACTTAAGAACACTGAAGCTGCGATATCAGCAACATTCCAATCTAGGTGAAGCTGGGATTCAATTGTATTTAACATACTAAGGACTCGCATTTGAGTGTCCGAAACGTCGATCTCAACATTAGAGAGTATTTTAACCAACTCACTCAGCATCATTTTTCTAAATGCTGACCTTCCACCAATTTCGTTATAAATTAACGATACAAGAGACCAAACAGATTCGGCAACATCAAAGTTTAATACCGGGCGAAAGGACTTACCTATATTCGTCCATTTTTCAACGTCATTAAGCAATATCCAAACCATATTCCAGGGCTTTGACTGATCGTTCAGTTCAAATCGAAAAGGCTTACCTGCGGGTAAAAAGGTAATTGTATCCACACTTATTTCAACAATGGATTCAGGAGTATGTAAAATCCCTCCCCCATCAAGCGTTATTAGAACTGTGTGCACTTCAGGAGAAATCCTTTCAACGCCATACCCATTCTTTAGTTTTGCTAAGCCTGCCATAAAAATATCAAATTGTTTCATTTCAGGTATATCTGACAAAACGAGAAAGCGTTCCTGGCATTCAGGCGCTAGAAATACGTCATCTTTCCACTTTCTCGGTAACTGAGCAACATCATCAATGACAGATTTGCACAGATTTTCATTTGTTTGGAACATTTCGTTTTATGCCTCAGAAGCTTAAAGTTGAACAGTCTCATTTTCTTATCAAGGTTACCAATTTGTCATGAATAGAATCTACTTAACACCAGAAACTTCTAGAGTTTTGTCGAAAACAATCAAAATTGGTGTACCCGTAGCAATTCAAAGTGCTCTAGTAGCTATTTTAGCTTTAGCTGATGTCTTGATGGTTGGTAACTTTGGTAAAGAGGCTACGGCAGCGGTAGGTCTCGCTTCTAAGTGGCATTTTGTCGCTATTATGATAATGGCGGGTCTTTCAACCGCTAGCAGTATTCTAGTTGCCCAGTATTGGGGAAAAGGTGATCGTAGTACAACTAAAGCTGTAACCTTAATGGCAGCTAAAACTGGTGTTTGGATTTTAATTCCAGTCACCGCAGCTTTTATCATATTTTCAGATTACATTCTTAACCTTCAAACACGAGATATAAATGTGATCGCATTAGGAAGCGATTATCTAATCTATGCTTCACCAGTATTGATACTCACTCATTTAGTGATTGTTCTGGAATCAACACTACGCTCTACTGGTGATAGTTTTAGTCCCTTGGTCATTGCAGCAATCACAATAATCATCAATATCTCTCTAAATTACTGCTTAATTAACGGCATCTATACGTTAGAACCTATGGGGGTAGCTGGCGCGGCATTGGCAACCACTATATCTAGAGCGGTACAGATCATTGTCTTTCTCAGCTATTTAGGATTCCGACAACATTGGCTCAAAAATACCAACATCAGCAATCTACATGCTAAATGTCTATATAAGAAATATATAACCTTAGCGATACCAGCAGTTTCTGGTGTTGTTCTTTGGGCTATTGGAACCATGTTGTATCAAGTAATCTTTGGGCATATGGGAACTCTGGAGCTTGCAGTCTTTAGTGCTCTAGGACCTTTTGAATCATTATGCTTCTCCCTATTTTTCGGTCTATCTGTAGCGTGCTCAGTGATAATTGGACAACATCTTGGACGTGCAGAATTCAATGATGCTCAAGCTGTATCTAGACTCTTTACAAAAACTTTCGCGATATTGGGTATCGCAACAACAGTTATCTTATTGGTATTTCAACCTTGGTTCTTATCAGCTTTAGGTTTAGACACCCCTGACTACACATTACTGTCTAAACCTGCAATGACATTACTCAGCATCGCTGTGAGCCTTAAAATGCTTAACATGGTAATTATCAACGGTATATTACGAGCAGGCGGTGAAAACAAATTCTGCTTGCAGATGGATTTTGTAGCCATGTGGATGTTCGGTCTTCCATTTACAGCAATTTCAGCCTTTATATTCCATTTAGCCTTCGAAGAAGTTTACGCGATGATGTTATTGGAAGAAGTAATAAAATTGACTTTATGCTGGCGACGATACAACAATAATTTATGGTTGAGAAACTTAACTGAACCTGTTTCGGCTTAGTTATTCGCTGACGATATTAATAACCACCAACTTGATCTGCACCACTAGTTTTGGACACCGAGTTAAGTGAGTACAATCACTAACGAGGTGAACAATGACAACCAAGAATACAAGAATCAAACACACTCCTGAATTTAAAGCTGAAACCCTTAAATTAGCTGAAAAGATTGGTGTGGCTGCAACGGCAAGACAATTATCGCTGCACGAATCCCAAAATCTATGCATGGCGAAAAGCCTCGAAGAAAGATATCAACACCATTGATCGAGAAAAAGAACTGGCTGCTGAAAACGCTAAGCTTAAAAGGCTACTCGCTGAGCAAGCAGAGGAGCTAGAAATCGTAAAAAAGGCCGCCACCTACTTCGCGAAGCATCTAAAATAGATTGCTATGAATTTATGCTCGAACACTTATTAAACTTCCGTATAACCAGTATGGTTAAGGTGTTCGATGTTTCACGAAGTGGGTTTTATTACTGGATTAAGCACCGTCATAAGACAACGAATAGTGAGACATTTCGCCAACGGCTTGATTGTAAGGCCAAGAAAACTTTTGATAGCAGTAAGGCACGAGGCGGCTCCAGACGAATTCAAAAGGAACTGGCTGAGAACGGTGATGAGTACGACGTAAAAACCATTACAGCCAGTATGAAACGGCAGGATTTAACGCCGAAAGCTGCCCAAAAATTCAAATGCACGACAGACAGTAACCATGAAATGCCTGTAGCCCCGAATCTTCTTGCTCAGAACTTTGACGCTTCAGCCCCAGGCTGGTGATATCAACTATCTAGCGACGAGTGAAGGCTGGCTGTATTTTGCGGTAATTATCGACCTTTACTCAAGACAAGTGATTGGCTGGTTTATGGATACTCGCATGACTGCAAAACTAGTCTGTGATGCGCTATCAATGTCGTTGTTCCGACGGGGCTTCCCAAAACAAGTTATCATCCATAGTGACAGTGGTAGTCAGTACTGCTCTAAAGATTATAGAGATCAGATAACCGCTTATAATCTAAAGCAAAGTATGAGTAGGAAAGGTAATTGTTGGGATAATGCTTGTGTCGAGAGCTTCTTCCATTCAATATGAGCCATATCATGACAAGAAGCGAGATGCGTCAAACGATCTTTGAGTACATAAGTGCGCATTTATTTCTGATTTATAGAGGATTACTGTTGACAAGGGGGAGTCCACATAAGATGCCCGCGATGGTGCGCAGAGTTCAACGATCACGAAAGAGCATGGGGCAATCTCTTTCCGACTCTCACGCCTTTTGGCTACAGCGTGTTAACCACTTCCGCTGTTTCATCACATAACGCACCTTGAGCGGATTCACTTATGTTCATCATGTTGACTACCTAGACTCACCCGACTTGTGTTTATCAGGAGGATCGTCCTCTCACGATTTAGCTCTCGATTGGCAAATACCAACCTTCGTTATATTGTCAGAGCCGCTACTTTATTCAGGCTCCTAGGTTCATCTGGTGATACAGATGGTTCACACATCAAGCGGTGAACAGCGATTCATACGACTTCACGTCGCACGACCCATTGTGTGTTTCTAAATGATACATTTTAGAATGGGAAATTATTCATACTAACGTGTAATGCTGGCACCAAAGAGCAACTACATAAACTCATTATTATCAATTTTAAGATTGCTTTTGATGAATTCAATGAATGATGAAATCCTCAAAGATGTTGCTGAGTGTTTATAGTAAATGGCATGAATGGGTTGTTCAACTCTGAGGGAAGAATCTTTGAACAACTCAACCAAACGACCATTTTTCCTATCTCGATATGTAATAAAGTCAGATAAACATGCTATACTTGGCTCCGCTTAATGCTAAATGCCGAATGACCTCACCATTATCTCCTTGTAAGTTACTCGTTGCTTTAAAGACCTTGTCGATTTCATCTTTAAGCGGCCAATTTTTCAGAATATCAGGCTTACTGAACCCTAAAAGCTTATGGTTGGATAGTTCATCGCCTCGTTTTGGTATACCAAACTCTTTAAGATACTCAGGACTCGCAAGAATGCGTATCCTGCTGTTACCAATAAATACTGCTCTTAATGTTGAGTCTTTAAGTTGACCAATACGAATAGCGATATCGATGTGCTGTCCTACTAGATCAATGTTTTCTTCGCTTGTAGTAAGATCTATTTCAACGTCAGGATAAAGCGATTGATAACCGGAAAGACAAGGAGCAAGTCCGTGAATGGCAAAGGGCGTCGCTGTATTAATGCGTAAAAGACCTGAAGGCATATCTTTCTGGGCTTTCAATTGGTGCTCAGCTAAATCAACCTCTTCAAGTATTCTTCGTACTCTTTTTAAGTAAACACATCCTTCAGAAGTAACACTCAGTCTACGCGTAGTCCGACTCAATAAAGTTGTTTCTAGTTTTGCTTCTAGCCTTGAAATAGTTCTGCTCACTGCGGCTGGTGTGATGGAAAGGATTTCTGCTGCTCCTCTCACGGTTCCAGTATCTACAACAGCGACTAGCGCTTTCATCTCATTCAAAGTCGACTTCATTCGTTACGTTTTGTAAATTTAAAATTAACAATTATTAACTTTAGTCAACTTACTTTGCCAAGTAAAGTTTGTGCTAATACTATAGTGGTTTAATGATCCCGGACACCAAGTTAGGTGGTAAAGTCTCCACTGTAAATAAGGTGTTCAATGACAAAACGA
>NZ_JBPAOE010000024.1:0-15132 GCF_054051265.1 Vibrio sp. C8 | reverse complement strand
GGGGTGGCCAACGAGGCTTGAACTCGCGACAACCGGAATCACAATCCGGGACTCTACCAACTGAGCTATGGCCACCACTGTTTTTGCCAATTCGCTTACGCTCCTGCAAGCATCCGGATGGCGCGCCCGAAAGGATTCGAACCTTCGACCTTTGGCTCCGGAGGCCAACGCTCTATCCAGCTGAGCTACGGGCGCATGCCCTATCGGCGGAGTGGAATAATACGTAGTTCACACTATGTCGTCTAGTATTTTTTCAACTTTTTTTGCCGTTTGATGGCTTTTTCGTCACATCCTTGTAGCTATTACCACAATAAGGATGTGACTAAGACCTTGAAGATCGCAACTTGTTGTTTATTGCAACAACTTATCGGGATATAATCACTCACTGTTTACATTGATTTAACAGCAAAGTTAACTTAACAAACAATCTAAGTTGCTTAAAATCACCCCTACTCTAAATATAAATAGGTAAGCAGCACTTACCTTCGGAATGTAAAGTGAGTTTATAGGATATGTCTCGATCACTCTTTAGCGTATTGTTCGCTGCTCTAACTTTTTCTACTGCAGCCCTAGCAACTAGCCAAGCTGATTATGATGCTATTGCTGAACGTATTAAACCCGTTGGTGATGTTTACCTAGCTGGTAGTGAACCTGTTTCTGCAGAACCTGCAGGCCCTCGTGATGGTGCGAAAGTCTACGGTACTTTCTGTATTGCGTGTCACGCCTCTGGAGTAAGCGGTGCGCCAATCAAAGGTAACGCTGACCAATGGGCACCTCGTATTGCTCAAGGCATCGATGTATTGAAAACCCATGCGATTAACGGTTTAAACATGATGCCACCTAAAGGTACATGTATGGACTGTTCTGACGATGAAATCGTTGCAGCAATCGAACACATGATTGAAGGTTTGTAATTTTTCTATATCAAATGCTTTCTATGTAAGAAGGGCTTGGTTTATACCAAGCCCTTCTTCATTTCCACAGTCACCGAACAATTTATTTCTTGAACATGGCTCGTAAATTAGCAATATGTGCTTGTCCTTTTGCCATTCGCTCTTCTGCTGATTGCGGCTTTTTCTTGCTTTCCCATTCCACATCATCGAACGGAAGTTCGTCCAAGAAACGACTTTGCGTCGGCTTCAACAATTCCCCATATTGACGACGCTCCTTACACATAATAAAAGTCAGTTCTCGTTGTGCACGTGTAATACCTACGTACATCAAGCGACGTTCTTCTTCTACATTGTCTTCATCAATACTGGTTTGATGGGGCAAAATACCTTCCTCAGCACCAAGCAAGTAAACGTATGGAAACTCAAGGCCTTTAGACGCATGCAAAGTCATCAGCTGCACAGCATCACTATCATCATTGTCTTCCCCGCGTTCCATCATGTCACGTAGGGTCAATCGCTGAACCACCTCTTTTAATGTTTTCTCTTCTTTATCTGGATTATCACCTTCTAAGTCTGCAACTATCCAAGAGTAAAGATCAGAGACGTTTTTCATGCGCATCTCTGCCGCTTTAGGGCTAGAGGAGGTTTCATACAACCAATCTTCGTAGTTGATATCACGAACCAGAGAACGTACCGCCTCAACCGTATTACCACGTTCCGCATTATCGGCGATCGCTACCAACCACTGGGTAAAACGCTGTAAATTCTCAAGACCTCTACCTGATAAATGTTGTTCTAAACCCAGTTCAAAGCTCGCTGCGAACAAGCTTTTTCCTCGCATATTGGCATAGCTGCCCAGCTTTTCCAGTGTGGCAGGACCTATCTCTCTGCGAGGTGTATTGACGATGCGTAAGAATGCATTGTCATCATCTGGGTTCACCAACACTCGCAGATAAGCCATGATGTCTTTGATTTCCGCGCGAGCGAAAAACGACGTGCCACCGGAGATTTTGTACGGAACCCGGTTTTGCGTCAGATACTTTTCTATCAATCTTGACTGGTGGTTCCCGCGATACAAAATTGAATAATCTTTGTATTCGGTTCTATTAAGAAACTTATGAGCAATGATTTCTGCAGTGACACGTTCAGCTTCATGTTCATCATTTTTCGCTAAAATGACTTTGAGCTTTTCCCCATCAGAGATTTCAGAGAACAACGATTTTTCATACACGTGCGGGTTATTCGCAATCAAGATGTTAGCTGCGCGAAGAATACGGCTAGTAGAGCGGTAGTTTTGTTCCAGCTTAATCAGCTTCAAATTGGGGAAATCTTGGCCAAGCAACACCAAGTTCTGTGGTTTCGCCCCACGCCATGAATAGATGGACTGATCATCATCGCCAACGACGGTGAGACGTGCGCGTTCACCCACCAGCAGTTTTACCAATTCATACTGACTGGAGTTGGTATCTTGGTACTCATCGACCAAAAGATAGCGAATACGATTTTGCCAGCGTTGGCGAACTTCTTCATTGCCACGCAATAGCAACACAGGCATGAGAATCAAATCATCAAAATCCAATGCGTTATAAGCGCGCATCTGGGTTTGATACATTTCAAAGCAGAAAGCAAACAGCTGCATCTGTTCGCCTTGAGCAATCGCTTTAGCATGATCAGGCGTAATCATGTCATTTTTCCAATTGGAGATGGTACTCATCAACTGGCGCAGTAAGTCTTTGTCGCCATCTAACTGCTTTTCCGTTAACTCTTTTAGTAACGCCAACTGATCTTGATCGTCAAACAGAGAGAAACCCGCCTTTAAGCCGAGGTGCTTAAACTCACGACGAATGATATTCAAACCTAAGGTATGAAAGGTTGAAACCATCAAACCTCTGGATTCTTGGCGCCCTAACGTCTGTCCGACACGTTCTTTCATTTCACGCGCCGCTTTATTAGTAAACGTCACCGCTGCAATGTTGCGCGCTTTATAACCACATTGCTGAACTAAATAGGCTATTTTGTTAGTGATTACACGTGTTTTACCTGAACCCGCACCCGCTAAAACCAAGCATGGACCTGATACATACTTTACGGCTTCGTCTTGTCTAGGGTTCAGCTTCATAGTGTTCTCGAATCAATGAATAAAGGCCGCTTATGATAATCCGCATAAGCGATCAATTCCAACTAAGTTAAAAGTGTAACTATTTATCATTTTATTGCACAGGTGTATTGCAAAACTAATGCTTCGTTGCGCATAATACCGCCACATTATGAATTTACCTTTTCCCGCGGAGAATCCTCTTCTCGGGTTTACTCGTTAGCAAACGTGTTTAATGTTTTGATTTAAAAGTAATTAAATATCAATCCAACACGAACTTGGAGCTCTGAGCCGAATGAAAAAGTGGACCTTTTTTATGTTACTGATCGCTGTGCTACTGTTTGGCAGTGTGATTGGTTTCAATTTATTCAAGCAACAGAAAATCGCCGAGTACATGGCAAATCGTCCTGAACCAGAGTTTCCTGTTACTGTTACAGAAGTAACAGCTAATGACTGGACACCTGTGATTGAAGCTATCGGTTTTATTGAACCCAACCAAGGTGTCACCTTAACGACAGAAACCAGTGGTGTGATTGACAAGATAATGTTTGAATCAGGCACTCAAGTCTCGGCAGAGCAACCACTGGTATTGCTAGATTCACAAGTGGAAATTGCCAACCTGAAAAGTACTCAGGCACGCCTTCCTGCGGCTGAAGCAAAATACAAACGCTACAAAGGCTTGTATACCAAAGGTTCGATTTCAAAAGAGTCTTACGATGATGCAGAAGCAAACTATTTGTCTCTGTCTGCGGATATTGAAAGCCTAAAAGCAGCCATTGCACGTCGTGAAATCAAAGCTCCGTTTGCTGGTGTCGTTGGTATTCGTAATGTTTACTTAGGTCAATATCTTCAACCGGGCACAGACATTGTGCGTCTTGAAGATACTAGTATTATGCGTTTACGCTTTACCGTTTCACAGACCGACATTTCCCGAATTTCTCTAGGACAAGAGGTCGATATTTTTGTCGATTCATATCCGGAAGCTTCTTTTACCGGCTCAATTACAGCCATTGAACCTGCTGTCAGCGTACAAAGTGGCCTAATTCAAGTTCAAGCAGATATTCCAAACAACGATGGTCTTCTTCGTAGCGGTATGTTTGCTCGAGCAAACATCATTCTACCTAAGTTGATTGACCAAGTGATTGTTCCTCAAACAGCGATAACCTTTACTCTCTATGGCGATAGTGTCTATGTGATGAAAAAGGTTGATGGTGCTGATCGCGTAGAGCAACGTGTGGTAAAAGTTGGCGAGCGTAAAGGTGCAGATGCTCATGTACTTAGTGGCCTAGAGATTGGTGATGTTGTGATTACCTCTGGTCAAGTTCGTCTAAGCAACAATTCGAAAGTTCGTGTAGTAGAAAGCAGTGCGACTACTCCACCAGCTCAAACACCGATGCTGTAATTGGAGGACTCATGCGCTTTACTGATGTTTTTATAAAACGTCCAGTTCTCGCGATATCCATCAGCGTTTTGATCGCATTGCTTGGTTTGCAAGCGATGTTCAAAATGCAGGTCAGTGAATATCCGGAAATGACGAATACAGTAGTAACGGTTTCAACCAGTTACTACGGGGCAAGTGCGGACTTAATCCAAGGCTTTATTACCCAGCCTTTGGAGCAAGCCATCGCTCAGGCCGACAACATTGACTATATGACATCGTCATCCGTATTAGGCAAATCGACCATTACGGTAATGATGAAGCTCAATACTGACCCGAATGCTGCTCTGTCGGATATCTTAGCGAAAACAAACTCTGTGCGTTCGCAACTACCGAAGGAATCAGAAGACCCGTCAGTAACCATGTCGACAGGTTCAACGACTGCTGTTCTGTATATCGGTTTCACCAGTGACGAGTTGGCATCCAGCCAGATCACTGACTATCTGGAACGTGTAATTAACCCGCAGCTATTTACCGTAAACGGCGTATCCAAAGTCGACTTGTACGGTGGTATGAAGTACGCGCTACGTGTTTGGCTTGATCCTGCAAAAATGGCGGCACTTAACCTAACCGCTAGCGATGTCATGGGTGTATTGAATGCCAATAACTACCAATCGGCAACCGGTCAAGCGACGGGTGAGTTCGTCCTTTATAACGGCAGTGCAGATACACAAGTATCGAATGTGGATGAGCTAAAAAATCTTGTCGTAAAAACGGGCGAAGGTTCTGTCATCCGTTTGAGCGATGTGGCTAAAGTCTCTTTGGAAAAAAGTCATGATGTTTATCGTGCAAGTGCTAATGGACGCGAAGCGGTCGTTGCTGCAATTAACGCAGCACCAAGCGCGAACCCAATCAACATTGCTGCCGATGTACTCGACCTTTTACCTCAGCTAAAGAGCAACTTGCCTAGCAACATTGAAATGAATGTGATGTATGACTCTACTATTGCAATTAACGAGTCGATTCAAGAGGTAATTAAAACCATCTTAGAAGCGGCGTTGATTGTATTGATCGTCATTACATTGTTCCTTGGCTCATTCCGTGCGGTACTGATTCCTATTGTGACGATCCCGCTGTCACTGATCGGTGTTGCGATGGTAATGCAGTCCATGGGCTTCTCATGGAACCTGATGACATTGCTGGCAATGGTACTGGCCATCGGTCTGGTGGTGGATGATGCGATTGTTGTGTTGGAAAACGTTGACCGTCACATCAAGCTAGGCGAGACACCATTCCGTGCTGCGATTATTGGTACACGAGAAATCGCCGTGCCTGTTATCGCAATGACATTAACCCTAGGCGCAGTATACGCTCCAATCGCCATGATGGGAGGGATCACTGGTTCTCTGTTTAAAGAGTTTGCTTTGACACTTGCGGGGGCGGTGTTTGTTTCAGGTGTAGTAGCCTTAACACTGTCGCCAATGATGTGTTCAAAAATGCTGAAGGCAAATGAAGAGCCAAGCAAGTTTGAGAAAAAGGTTCACCATATCCTAGACGGCATGACGGAGAGATACGCTCGAATGCTGGACGCGGTAATGCAACGTCGTCCAGTTATCATTGCGTTTGCTTTCATCGTGTTTGCAAGCTTACCAATGCTGTTTAAGTTTATCCCAAGTGAACTTGCACCGTCTGAAGATAAAGGTGTTGTAGTACTGATGGGTACAGGACCTTCAAATGCGAACTTGGACTACCTGCAAAATACAATGAATGACGTGAACAAGATTCTGTCAGAGCAAAAAGAGGTTCAATTTGCTCAGGTATTTACGGGGGTTCCAAACTCAAACCAAGCGTTTGGTATCGCATCTATGGTGCCTTGGAGTGAGCGGGAAGCAAGCCAAGCTGAAGTGACTAACCGAGTGGGCTCGTTAATCCAAAACATTCCGGGTATGGCTGTGACTGCATTCCAAATGCCTGAACTTCCGGGCGCAGGTTCTGGTCTGCCGATCCAGTTTGTTTTGACAACACCAAGCAGCTTCGAAAGTCTGTTTACCATCGCTACTGAAATATTGACCGATGTTAAGTTGAGCCCACTGTTTGTTTATTCAGATTTGGATCTGAATTACGACTCAGCAACGATGAAAATCAATATTGATAAAGATAAAGCCGGTGCTTACGGCGTGACCATGCAAGATATTGGTATCACACTGGGCACCATGATGGCAGACGGTTACGTAAACCGAATTGACCTAGATGGTCGTTCTTATGAAGTGATCCCACAAGTGGAACGCAAATACCGCCTAAACCCTGAATCGATGAAGAACTACTTTGTTCGCGCGGTTGATGGTAAAGCAGTACCACTAGGTAGCTTAATCAGCATTGATGTGGTTGCAGAACCTCGTTCACTGCCACACTTCAACCAGTTAAACTCCGCCACTATTGGCGCAGTACCATCGCCAGGTACCGCAATGGGTGATGCAATCAACTGGTTTGAAAATGTTGCACAAACGAAGCTTCCGAGTGGATATAACCATGACTACATGGGTGAGGCCCGTCAGTATGTCACCGAGGGTAATGCGCTTTACGCCACATTCGGTTTAGCTTTAGCTATCATCTTCCTGGTTCTCGCTATTCAGTTTGAATCATTGAAAGATCCACTGGTCATCATGGTATCAGTACCGCTGGCGATTTGTGGTGCACTGATTACGTTGGCTTGGGGTGCATCAACCATGAATATCTACTCTCAGGTAGGTTTGATTACTCTGGTTGGCCTGATCACCAAACACGGTATTCTGATTTGTGAAGTCGCAAAAGAAGAGCAACTGCATAATAAGAAATCTCGTATTGAAGCGGTTACTGAAGCGGCGAAAGTTCGTCTTCGTCCAATTCTGATGACAACCGCTGCGATGATTGCAGGCTTGATCCCACTGATGTACGCAACAGGTGCAGGTGCAGCTCAACGCTTCAGTATCGGTGTTGTTATCGTCGCGGGTCTTTCTATTGGTACACTGTTCACGCTGTTCGTATTGCCAGTCATCTACAGCTACCTAGCAGAAAAACACAAACCACTACCCGTATTTGTCGAAGCAAAAGAACTAGAAGCTCTGGCGCGTTTTGACAAAGAGCAACAAGCGAGTCATGAATAACGTCATGTTCTCATAATCACAAAAGGTCACATCTGTGGCCTTTTTTATTGCAGCAATTAACGACTTTCTGGTGCGAATTGAATAGAATGTTCACCAGAAAGATAGGAGAGAAACCCGATGTTTGACCCAAAGAAACTCGAGCAAATTGCTAAGCAAATTCACGAATCAATGCCTCAACCGGTCAAAGAGCTGGGTGCGGATGTGGAACAGAAAGTTCGCCAAGTAATTCAAGGCCAGCTTAACAAACTGGATGTAGTGAGCCGTGAAGAGTTTGATGTACAAACTCAAGTGCTGCTTCGCACTCGTCAGAAGCTGACTGAGATGGAACAAAAGCTAGCTGAGCTGGAAAGCAAACTGGCTGATAAATAATTCCATTCGTCGATAATTCTATAAATAGTAAAAGGGCTGAATCTCACGACTCAGCCCTTTTTGTTCTTGTTATGTTTGCTTTTATATTTATTGCGATGACGCTATGCCAGCCTTTGAATTTTTAGTGTTTGGCTGGCATTAATTTGCTATTAGTCACCTACCGCGATGCGCTTCATGTCTTTCATGTAGCCACGTAGCTCTTCACCGATGTATTCCACTGGGTGGTTACGGATGATGCTGTTTACTTCGATGAGTGTCGCATTATCTACTTGATTAGACGTTTCGCCTAAGCCTTTACCGATTACGTCAGTACCTACGTTTGGCATGAACTTCTCACGCAGTAGAGGCGTTGCAACGTTAGCGAATAGGTAGTTACCGTATTCCGCAGTATCAGAGATAACCACGTTCATTTCGTATAGACGCTTACGAGCAACCGTGTTTGCAATCAGTGGAAGCTCATGTAGCGATTCGTAGTAAGCAGACTCATCGATAATGCCTGATGCAGTCATTGCTTCGAATGCCAATTCAACCCCAGCACGAACCATTGCAATCATTAGAATGCCGTTATCAAAGAACTCTTGCTCACTGATCTTAACGCTTGATTCTGGGTAGTTTTCAAATGCAGTTTCTGCAGTCTCTGCACGCCAGTCTAGAAGGTTCGCATCGTCATTTGCCCAGTCAGCCATCATAGTGCTAGAGAAGTGACCAGAGATGATGTCATCCATGTGCTTGTTGTACAGTGGACGCATTAACTCTTTTAGCTCTTCAGAAAGCTCAAACGCTTTGATTTTTCCAGGGTTAGACAGACGGTCCATCATGTGAGTGATGCCACCGAACTTCAATGCTTCTGTAATAGTTTCCCAACCGAACTGAAGTAGACGACCTGCGTAGCCTGCGTCGATACCTTCAGCAACCATTTTCTCGTAACAAACGATAGAACCTGCTTGCAACATACCACATAGGATAGTTTGCTCACCCATTAGGTCAGATTTTACTTCTGCTACGAATGAAGACTCTAGACAGCCAGCACGGTGACCACCAGTAGCTGCAGCCCAAGCTTTAGCGATATCCCAACCTTCACCTTTAGGGTCGTTTTCTGGGTGAACTGCGATCAGAGTAGGAACACCGAAACCACGTTTGTATTCTTCACGTACTTCAGTACCCGGACACTTAGGCGCAACCATTACAACAGTAATGTCTTTACGAATTTGCATACCTTCTTCAACGATGTTGAAGCCGTGTGAGTAACCTAGTGCAGCGCCTTCTTTCATTAGAGGCATTACTGTTTGAACAACGTTTGTGTGCTGTTTATCAGGAGTTAGGTTTACTACTAGGTCTGCTTGAGGAATAAGATCTTCATAACTGCCTACGTTGAAACCGTTGTCTTTTGCATTTTTGTAAGACTGGCGCTTTTCGTCAATTGCTGCTTGGCGAAGTGCGTAAGAAACATCTAGACCTGAATCACGCATGTTCAGACCTTGGTTAAGACCTTGAGCACCACAACCTACGATGACCACTTTCTTACCTTTTAGGTAATCCGCTTCTGTCGCGAACTCTTCACGATCCATGAAACGACAGCGACCTAGTTGGTCCAATTGTTCACGTAGATTTAGGGTATTGAAATAGTTAGCCATTGTGGTGCTCCTGTAATTATCTTTCCGTAGGGTCGGTGGCTATGCACCGAATGAGTTCATACTAAAGCAGACATTTAATTGCTGAAAGTGATATATTCACAATTAGTTATTGCAATAAATGCAACATGGAAAGATTCATGAATATCAAAACCATCAAATTGTTTCTCAATATCTGCGACAGTAAGAATTTCAGCAAGTCGGCCACATCCATGCATGTCAGCCCTTCAGCATTAAGCCGTCAAATACAGAAGTTGGAAGATGAGATTGGGCACCCGCTGTTTATTCGAGATAACCGTAGTGTAGAACTGACTCCTGCAGGGGAAAAGTTATTACCCGTTGCAATAAAAATGGTTCATGACTGGACGCAATTTCAGTCTCAAATCAACGCACAAGTTCATGAACTCAAAGGTGAGATTCGTCTCTTTTGTTCAGTAACCGCAAGCTACAGTCATCTTCCGCAGCTACTGAGTTCATTCAGGCTTAAACATCCATTTATCGAATTTAAGTTGCTTACCGGTGATCCTGCTCAGGCAATCGATAAGATTTTAAATGATGAAGCGGATATCGCGATTTCCGCCATGCCTGAGAGCTTACCGTCCAAAGTGGAGTTCACAACCATCAGTGAAATACCACTTTCCGTGATTGCGCCGATAGGAATTAGCAGTTGGGTTGAAGAGCTGCATAAAGAAAAACCTGACTGGAACCAGATTCCTTTTATTGTTCCCGAATCAGGAACCGCCCGTGATCGTGCCAATACTTGGTTTAAGAAAATGAAAATTAAACCTAGTATCTATGCACAGATTGCTGGTCATGAAGCGATTGTCAGTATGGTGGCGCTAGGTTGTGGTGTCGGAATCGCACCCGACGTTGTCATTAACAACAGCCCTGTGCGAGACAGTATTCAGCGCCTGTCCTACTCTCCGATTAAACCCTTTCAACTCGGGGTTTGTTGCAGACGATCACAGTTGGATAACCCATTGGTGAGAGCATTATGGGAGCTGGCAGAGGGAACATTTATTTCTCAGTAAAGGCATGCTCTACACGTAGAGCTGCCGATATTAAAACGGGTAAATTCGCACACCAAAGTTAACACTGTTTGAAATACCGTAAGTTGAAGTTGATTCTGTACTACTATCAATTTCAAAACTTTGGTCTGTTAACGAAACAGAAGCGGTCAGCTCTACATCAGAGTTCACTCGGTAATCCACGCCGAAGCTGCCCGTTACACCAAAGACATTGATGTCGGCATCTCCGACTTCATCGCTCCCCATACCTAGCCCGACACTGAAGTAAGGGACAAAACGCTGCTCATCAAAAGTCCACTTTGTAATGCTGCGTTTATAGCTGATTGAAGTATAAGAAAGCACATCCTGATGGCTTAACATAAGCCAACTTGCGTCATCGACTTTATATCCAAGGCTAAACACGCTTGAGATTTCTGTATCGAGATCAAAATCCCCATCAACATACAATGGCTCAACCCAGCTGTATCCAACTTCAAAGAATAACTTACTGAAATCTTCATCATCATTGAATGCCATTGCTGAACTACTCAATGTGATGAGCAATAACGCCAAATACTTATTCAAAGGAAACCTCAATCTCTAAATGCCATCAAAACCCTGTGCATGCTTATCTGTTTCACTGTGCACAATAAGTTAATACGGCAATTTAGACGTGAACATTTCAGTTTTTAGCTGAGTGCATCATTAACTATCTTTAATCTTTCCAAAATCTCTGCTCAATATAGGTTCACATACACTCTGCCCGACAACCTATATATAAAGCTGCAATGTTTAACGATTTACCCCCTAAATCGTATTGGCTCGCATTAGTCACGCGAGCCAACTTTTTTCATACTCCCTTCTTCCCTTTCGTTAGTACAGTTGCGCTCAAAAAGGAAATTCTATGAAGATACTTATCATTGAAGATGACAGCACAACCCGAGAATTTGTCAGTAAAGGGCTAACGGAACACGGCTATGTTGTTGACCAAGCAGAAGATGGTAGGAAAGGCCTGATGATGGCGCTAAGTTCTGAATACCAGCTGATCATCCTAGACAGAATGCTACCTTACCTTGACGGAATGAAAGTGCTGGCCGCAATTAAAGCCGCTGAAGAGCAGCTCCCAGTACTGATATTAAGTGCAATGGATAGCGTCAATGACCGCGTCGATGGTTTGCAAGCGGGCAGCGACGACTACTTGATTAAACCGTTCGCATTGGCAGAGCTTATTGCACGAGTCGACATCATTATCAACCGTACACATAGACCCCAAACGACTCAACACGTTCTTAATTACCACTGTTTACAAGTCGATCTCAAAGCACACAAAGTGACCTGCAATCAGCAGGAAATCATTCTTCAGCCGAAAGAGTTCCAACTTATTCAATACTTTGTAGAACATAGTGAGCAAGTCGTATCACGCATGCGTCTGTTCGAGAATATCTGGAGCTATCATTTTGATCCTAGAACCAATGTCATCGACGTGCATGTTGCGAACCTGCGACGCAAGCTAGAGGATGCCGGATGTTCTGGGCTTTTACATACGGTGAGAGGAGTCGGGTATGTCCTTCGTCGATGATTATGCATTAACCCGTTCATCCGTATTTAAAACATTGGTAAGTCTGTTCTTACTTGTAACTCTCATCAACATTATAGTGATACACCAAGTCTACAGAGATTCAGATAATTTCCACCGTCAACAGCTCACCAGACAACTCAATGAAGAAATTTTGGAATTCAACTTTGCAGCCCAACAGAGCACAGAAGATGTAAGGCAACTGTTAGAAACCAAGCGTTCCGCTACAACCCCTTTCTACTATAACCTGATTGAAACCGACGAAACCGAATTACCACACTCTTACTACCCAATCGATTTGCAGCGAAACAGGCATAACATTCTGGTCGGTAAAAATCTCAAGCTGGAGATCGGGGTGAATAAAACCGCTGTTGAAGAATATCGAAAATCCCTCATTCCGATTGTCTTCTCTGGGATCATTCTTCCTGTTGCCGTCATGATCATATCTGCACTGTTTTTCACCGTACTTATTCTCAAGCGGTTGGAAAAAGTGAATCACGCGATGAATCGCGTTCTGTGCGGAGAGCATAACGTCAAAATAGCGGTTTCTCGGCAGGATGATGAGTTTGATATTTTAGCCATTCATCTCAACTTCATGATTGAACAAATGGCCAAGAACGAGTCTAGCCTTAAATCTCTGACCATAGGTTTAGCTCACGATATGAGAACGCCTATGGCGAGGCTTAAACTACGTTTCGAAGACATTCTAGACCAAGACAAGCTATCGCCCTGCCAAAGAACGAGTATTTCCGCTTGCTATGATGAGTTGGAACTCATCCTGTCACTGTTCAATAGCATGCTTGAGATTGCCAAACTGAACAGCGGCCAAATCAATATCAGTAAAGAACCCATCGATTTAGGCAAAGTAACCCAAGACGCCATTGAATTCATTGCCCCTATATCTGAAGTAAAACAACAACGCTTAACCTTCAGGCAAGATACCCTTTGCGTGGTTACCGGAGATCGCTCGCTTCTGTTTAGAGCCGTTTTTAACCTGCTGGAAAATGCAGTGAAATACACCCCAAACGGTGGTTCTATTGATATCGTTGCAGACTGCTATGGTGTTGTCATCGCCGATACTGGAATTGGTATTTCTGACTACGACAAAATGTATGTTTGCCGCCCTATGTATCGGGCTGACCAAAGTCGCTCTGAAGCAGGCAATGGTCTAGGGTTATCTCTGGTTGATGCGGTCGTTAATCTGCATAACGCACACCTGTTCTTGCGTGACAACAATCCAGGTCTACGTGCACGGCTCTACTTTGATAACTAATCGATATAAAAAGGCTAAGTCACCACTTAGCCTTTGTCTTAATTTGATATTCAATTAAGCAGAGAAACTAGGAATTACTACATCCGAAAGATCTTGAGTCTCTGGAATAAGCTTCATCGAGTGAGCCACTTCTTCGGCTTCTGTTCCAATAATTACCTGTAAGTTATTCGCACCTATCTTCACTACACCCATCGCCCCTATAGCTTTAAGCGTACGCTCATCAACAACAGAAATGTCTTTCAACGTTAAGCGAAGGCGCGTAATACATGAATCGATAGAAGTAAGATTACTATGGCCGCCCAACGCTTTCAGGTACTGAGCTGCTTTCTCGTTGGTTGACGCTTCACTTTTTTCAACCGCTTCAACGTCTTCACGGCCTGGTGTTTTCAAGTCAAACTTAACAATTGCAAATCGGAATACTGCATAATAAATGAACGCGAAGCAGATACCTTGGACGATTAGCATATACGGCTTAATTGCTAGTGGTAGGTTATAAGACAGAATGAAGTCAATCAATCCGCCGCTAAATGTGAAACCAGCAAACCACTGCATACTTGCTGCAATATACAAAGAGAGAGCCGCCAGTAGAGCGTGAACAACGTATAGAGCAGGAGCAACAAACATAAACGCAAATTCAATAGGTTCTGTTACACCAGTTAGAATTGCAGTCAATGCTGATGCACCAAGAATGCCACCGACTCTTTTCTTGTTTTCTGGTTTTGCACAGTGATACATAGCTAAACAAGCAGCAGGTAGACCGTAACCCATGAATGGGAAGAAACCACCTTGGTACATACCTGTAACACCTAGTTCTCCAGTACCAGACCAGAACTTCGAAATATCGTTAATACCAACAAGGTCAAAGATGAATACTTGGTTCAGTGCGTGGTGCAGACCGATTGGAATTAATAGTCGGTTGAAGAAACCATAAACGCCTGCACCCGCCGCTCCCATTTCTGAAATGGAGATACCGAAGTTAACCAACGAGCCATAGACAGCTGGCCACACATAAACCATAACAATGCTTAAGAATATCGCGGCAAGTGACGTTACGATCGGTACAAAGCGCTTACCGCCAAAGAAACCTAAAGCGGCTGGCAACTTGATAGTGTGGAAACGGTTATAAAGAGTGGCAGCCACTATCCCCATCATAATCCCCGTGAACGCACTAACCGCAGCTTTTGATGCAACAATCTCTGAAGAACTCATCTCTGCTACGGGGACGCCGGTGATCTGTGAAATGACAGCCGTGTTTCCAACTATCATTTCTACAATTAATAGGCCAAGTAATCCAGATAGCGCGGCTGCACCGTTATTATCTTTCGCTAACCCATAAGCAACACCAACAGCGAATAACCATGCTTGGTTATCCATAATGCTCTTGCCGCCATACACAAGTATTGTCGCTATTGGGCTATTTGCGCCCCAGCCCGACGGATCTATGGCATAACCAAGACCAAGCATTAAACCACCGGCTGGTAGTACGGCAATTGGCACCATCAGTGCTTTACCGATTTTTTGTAAGTATCCTAAAATGTTCACGTTATATCCTCTTGTTTGTCATTTAGAACAAAGGATACGTAATTGATAATTAAGAGGCGGTGGTGCACAGATTAATTTTTATTAATCTAACAAGAAAAGATAAAAAGAGACAAATAGCAAAAAGCCCGCTATTTCTAGCGGGCTTTGCAATGTGGCGGAGAGATAGGGATTTGAACCCTAGGTACGCTATTAACGTACGCCGGTTTTCAAGACCGGTGCTTTCAA
>NZ_JBPAOE010000023.1:0-16619 GCF_054051265.1 Vibrio sp. C8 | reverse complement strand
CAATCGCAATGGATGAAGGTCTACGTTTCGCGATCCGCGAAGGTGGCCGTACAGTTGGTGCTGGTGTTGTAGCTAAAGTTATCGCTTAATCGCGAAATTTTACTGCGAACCTCGCAACTAAAAAGGGAAGCTTCGGCTTCCCTTTTGCTTTTTAATTACAGTTCCGTTTTAGCTCAATAATCTGCTTTAGTTATAAAGATATTATCTATCTTAATTCGTACATCTATCCATAACCTTCATAAAAACAGTTGCTTAATTTCTGCGTTCTTTGTGGTGGTTGACCTAAGTGTTTTTCAGTCCGAATTTGCTGCTTTTTTTATAACTAATCGTTCTGAATAACGTATAAAACTTACTGGTAATAAGAACGATTCTTTTTTATATTTCTAGCAAAGGTCGTTAATAAGGTTGCTGTATGTACGTTTGTTTGTGTCACGGTATTTCTGATAAGAAAATAAAGAAGCTTGCTATTGAGCAAGGTATTACGGATATCCGTGGGATCAGGCAATGCACACCGCTAGGCTCTCAGTGTGGTAAATGTGTACGTCAGGCAAAAGAAATATTAAGTGAAGTTGAGGTTATTCAACTACAACAAGCGAGTTAATGGCGATCAGTTTAGTCGCGATAAAGAACGACTAAATGGTGTGACTTTTTTGACACTCTCTTAATCGGTTCTAAAGTTAAAAGAGCCAAAGAGGAGGGCTTTGTCATGAAAGGCGATCCAATAATAATCCAACATCTCAATAAAATTCTTGGTAATGAGCTGGTTGCGATCAACCAATACTTTTTACATGCTCGCATGTACAAAGATTGGGGGTTAAAGCATCTTGCAGATAAGGAGTATCATGAATCTATTGATGAAATGAAACATGCTGATCACCTAATCGAACGGATTTTGTTTTTGGAAGGCTTACCAAACCTGCAAGATCTCGGTAAGTTGATGATAGGTGAAGATACCAAAGAAATGCTCGAATGCGACCTCAAATTAGAGATGGCAGCGATTCCTGATTTGAAAGACGCAATAGCTTATGCCGAAGATATTCGTGATTATGTGTCCCGTGATCTATTCCTAGACATTCTGGAAGATGAAGAAGAACACGTAGACTGGCTTGAAACACAGCTTGGCTTAATTGAAAAAACGGGTATCGAAAACTATCTTCAAGCTCAATTTGTCGACGAAGACTAGCCCTAAGATGGCTAGTTATCTTCAATTCTTACTAGCCATTTATTCCTCACTTCTTCCCAATAATTTCCCTTGCTAACACTGCTGACATTCTGTACTATTCGTGCTCCTTTATTCTCGGTCAATTATCATTAGTTCCTTGCTTCCTGTGGATGACCGGGCCAACTTTGGAAGCTAATAATCCGTAAGGAGCAATAAATGCGTCATTACGAAATCGTATTCATGGTGCACCCTGATCAAAGTGAGCAAGTTGCTGGCATGATCGAGCGTTACACTGGTTCTATCACTGAAGCTGGCGGTAAAGTACACCGTCTAGAAGATTGGGGTCGTCGTCAAATGGCTTACCCAATCAACAAGCTACACAAAGCTCACTACGTTCTAATGAACGTTGAAGCTGACCAAGCTGTGATTGACGAGTTAGAAACTGCTTTCCGTTTCAACGATGCAGTTCTACGTAACATGATCATGCGTACTAAATCAGCGATCACTGAACCTTCAATCATGCTAAAAGCGAAAGAAGAGCGTGCTCCTCGTCGCGAACAGTTTGAAGACCGTTCAGAAGAAGCTTCTGAGTAATTGAATTTATGACCAATCGAATGGAGTTGAGTGGCTTAGTCGCTAAACCTCCGATTCGAAGCCAAAGTCCATCGGGTGTTGAACACTGTCATTTTTGGCTAGAGCATCGCTCTACGGTGGTTGAAGCTGACTTCCCGCGACAAGTTTATTGTCGAATCCCGGTGGTAGTGAGTGGGCAGAGGTCAAAAATCTTAACTCAAGACTTAGTACAAGGCAGTAGTATTCAGGTAAGTGGCTTTGTTGCTTATCAAACCGGCCGAAATGGTTTGGGGAAATTAGTACTACACGCCGACAACATTATTCAAATTTAGATCAGGAGATAGCCCATGGCTCGTTTCTTCCGTCGTCGTAAATTCTGCCGTTTTACTGCAGAAGGCGTACAAGAGATTGACTACAAAGATGTAGCAACTCTTAAAAACTACATCACTGAAGCTGGCAAAATCGTACCTAGTCGTATCACTGGTACTAGCGCTAAATACCAGCGTCAGCTAGCTCGCGCAATCAAACGTGCTCGCTACCTAGCTATTCTGCCATACACTGACAAACATCAGTAATCGGCACCGTTTATTAGAAAGAGGATTAAGCAATGCAAGTTATTCTACTTGATAAAATCGGTAACCTAGGTGGTCTTGGCGATACTGTAAACGTTAAATCTGGTTACGCTCGTAACTTCCTTATCCCTCAAGGTAAGGCTGTTATGGCAACTAAAGCTAACGTTGAAATGTTTGAAGGCCGTCGTGCTGAGCTAGAAGCTAAAGTTGCTGAGCAACTAGCTGCTGCTCAAGCTCGTGCTGACCAAGTTAACGCACTAGAAGCTGTTGTTATCGCTTCTAAAGCTGGTGACGAAGGTAAACTATTCGGTTCTATCGGTACTCGCGATATCGCTGACGCTATTACAGCGGCTGGCGTTGCAGTAACTAAGAGCGAAGTTCGTCTACCTGAAGGCGCTCTACGTAACACTGGTGAGTTCGAAATCAGCGTTCAACTTCACTCTGAAGTTTTTGCTGAAGTTAAACTACAAGTTGTTGCTGAGTAATTCAGTTTACGCAAGTTTAAAAACACCAGCCTCGGCTGGTGTTTTTTTATGTCTAAAACTCACGATGTTCTAGAAAATAAACAGTAAGTTGATTGAAAAGATACTGTCTGCTTTGCTTAAACCTTCTGGCACCTTGTCGTGATATTGACGAGACTGACTAAGCTTCAATGCAATGTCATCAGTGATATTGTTGGTAATGCTGATATCACTGTCCCACATGGTGTTACTTTTACCTGTGATGTGAGTGATGTCGATACCGAACTTCAAGTTATCCAGTACTTGCCAGTTACCACGAACGTTAGTACGGAATATCGGTTCCTGAACCACATCAGGAAATACAATGTCATCGTCATCTATTTCGTCTAAGTTTGGTTCCTGATATCGATAACCCGGCCCTAGCTCTACTTCAAGTAGCAAGTCTTCACTGTTTGCAATCTGATAACCCAAACCACCAGAAATTGTGTAATCTTTAAAATAAGCAGTGTACTGTGAATCCATACCTTTAAAGCTACTATACAGATAGGTATCTGTGCCTAGCTTATAGTCACTTTGCAAAGAATAGGTAGATTGTTTTTTTGTCTCTTTGCCGTTTTTTTCTAGACGATAGAATTTCCAGTCGCCAGTAGTCCTATAGCGGCCTGAGGTATATTCCGATTTTAGACGTGAATTCAGAGCTTTAGATGTGGTGTTGCCTGAGTGTGCTTGATAGCCAAACTCAACTTGGGTATCCCATGGAGAGGGCATTTCAATGTCCTTATCTTTGTTCGCATCTTCCGTTGCATAAGCTGCATTGAACGCTAGCAAGCTAATACTGAGAAGCCACAGTTTGGACACAGAGTACCTCGGTGAATCATGATAGGCCGCAAATCATAAATGCAGCTGATGGTTCTTTAGTCAGATTAACGTTAATTCTGCACCAAAGGATATAGAAAGTAGAGGGTTGGCTGTGAGATTAGGAAAAATCTTCTAATAGAAGATGGTATTTGCCCAATTACTAGCAGGAAGTTGTAGCCTTTATTGAATATTACAGCAAGACAAATGCCATCACTGTTTTTGTTTTTATGCGCATTTCTCCACGCTCTCGCATATTGAAGGGACTTGGGTATAATAAACGGCAATTTAGGGTATAGCTCTAAGGCAATTTACCTCTTAAGGCCAAATCCGGCCCCAGAATTATTGAGTAAGATAATGGCAGAACCCCGTACAGAGAATCGATATCGTAAAACTGCAGATGCACAAGTTGATGCTATCAAAGTTCCACCTCATTCATTGGAAGCTGAACAATCGGTTATCGGTGGTCTGCTTTTGGATAATGAACGTTGGGATACCGTTTCTGAGCGTGTTGTGTCATCTGACTTTTACAGCCGCCCGCATCGACATATTTTTGAAGCAGTAAAATCCATTCTTGAGGCCAGTAAACCTCTCGATCTGATTACGCTTTCTGAATACTTAGAGCAGCGTGAGCAACTTGAAGATGTTGGTGGTTTTGCTTACTTAGCCGATCTTGCTAAGAATACTCCAAGTGCGGCAAACATTAATGCGTACGCTGAAATCGTGGCGGAACGTGCTTTGGTTCGTAGTCTGATTGGCGTTGCCAATGAGATTGCGGATGCAGGTTATGATCCTCAGGGTCGCAGTTCAGAAGATCTACTGGACTTAGCAGAAAGTAAAGTTTTCGCGATTGCTGAAGCGCGCACCAATGAAAATGAAGGCCCTCAGAACGTCGATAACATTCTTGAGAAGACGCTTGAACGAATTGAGCTGCTATATAAGAGCCCACAAGATGGTGTAACAGGTGTGAACACCGGCTTTTCCGATCTAAACAAGAAGACGGCGGGTCTTCAAGGTTCAGATTTAGTAATTGTCGCGGCTCGTCCATCGATGGGTAAAACGACCTTTGCGATGAACTTATGTGAAAATGCAGCGATGGAGCAAGACAAGCCTGTTTTGATCTTCTCCCTAGAGATGCCAGCCGAACAGATTATGATGCGTATGCTAGCGTCTCTTTCTCGCGTTGACCAAACCAAAATTCGTACAGGTCAACTGGATGATGAGGATTGGGCGCGTATTTCTTCGACCATGGGTATTTTGATGGAGAAGAAAAACATGTACATCGATGATAGCTCCGGCCTGACACCAACGGAAGTTCGTTCTCGTGCAAGACGTATTGCCCGTGAGCGTGGTGGGTTATCACTTATCATGGTCGACTACCTGCAGTTAATGCGTGTACCTGCTTTGTCTGATAACCGTACTTTAGAAATCGCGGAAATTTCGCGCTCACTGAAAGCGTTGGCTAAAGAGCTGAACGTTCCTGTGGTGGCACTTTCTCAGCTTAACCGCTCTCTTGAGCAACGTGCTGATAAGCGTCCGGTTAACTCGGACTTACGTGAATCGGGCTCTATCGAGCAGGATGCGGACTTAATCATGTTCATTTATCGTGATGAGGTTTACCACCCGGATAGTGCTTTGAAAGGTACGGCTGAAATTATTATTGGTAAACAGCGTAACGGCCCTATCGGTTCGGTACGTCTGACATTCCAAGGTCAGTATTCGCGATTTGATAACTATGCGGGACCTGCATTCGATTTCGATAACGAATAATCATCATCATGCCTGTTTGAAACTCTAGGGGCGTTGGTTGCACTTATTCTCCCCAATCAAATAGTTATCACTTATTGGCAATAGAAAACAGCAGGCTAATCAACCTGCTGTTTTTTGTTTATTCGCCCTGAATAGTAGCTATTACTCTTCTTTTTCCACCGTGGTTACGATGTTCTCCAAGATAGATTCCCTGCCAAGTTCCTAATGCCAGTCGTCCATTTGAAATTGGGATTGTGATGCTTGAACCCAGTAGTGAAGCTTTAATATGTGCTGGCATATCATCATCCCCTTCATATGTGTGAATGTAGTAGGGGGCTCTTTCTGGAACAAAATGATTAAAGTGCTGTTCCATGTCGGAACGTACGGTTGGATCTGCATTTTCGTTGATGGTTAAGCTCGCAGAGGTGTGCTGAATGAACAGATGCACTATGCCAACTGAAATTTTCTTCAGATCGGGTAACTGACGTTCAACTTCGTCGGTTATTAAATGAAAACCTCTAGGGTATGAAGGCAAATGAATATGAGTTTGTGTCCACATTTCTGAGTTCCATAATCTAATTGGCAAACAGATAGTTTAGCGTTATGGTGAGCGCCTTACGATAATAATTATGGCGTTAGCGGCGGCCCTTTACTGACTTAACTCAAAGCGAGTGATTAAAGGTTGAGTCATAATTATGTACTGAAAATTAATTACATTTTTTGCTACTCTTGTTGGTAGCATTTTTACTTTTATTTTTATTAATCGGGGGTCGAACAATCATCTGTGCTTCATCGATGAAGAGAAGCTAAGATTGTTTGAACAAAACCTACAGTCATATCGGGATAGATACCATGTTGAAAAACATCAATCCAACTCAAACTGAAGCTTGGAAAGCTCTGACTGCGCATTTTGAGTCAGTGCAAGGCATGAACCTTAAATCTTTGTTCGCAGAAGATAGTGAGCGTTTCGCTAAGTATTCAGCAAAATTTGGTAGCGACATTCTTGTCGACTATTCAAAGAACCTTGTAAACGAAGATACAATGAAACACCTGTTTGCATTAGCTGAAGAAACTGACGTAAAAGGCGCGATTCAAGCGATGTTCAGTGGTGAAGCTATTAACCAAACTGAAGGCCGTGCAGTACTTCACACTGCTTTACGTAACCGTAGCAACAAGCCAGTTTTGGCTTACGGTAAAGATGTAATTCCAGAAGTGAATGCTGTGCTTGAAAAGATGAAAGCTTTCTCTGAGCGCGTTATTGGTGGCGAATGGAAAGGTTACACAGGTAAGGCAATTACTGATGTTGTTAACATCGGTATCGGTGGTTCAGACTTAGGTCCATACATGGTGACTGAAGCTCTAACGCCATACAAAAACCATCTGACTATGCATTTTGTTTCTAACGTTGACGGTACTCATATCGCTGAAACGTTGAAAAAAGTGAACCCAGAAACAACGCTATTCCTAGTTGCATCTAAGACTTTCACTACTCAAGAGACGATGACTAACGCGCACTCTGCTCGTGATTGGTTCTTGAAATCGGCAGGTGATGAAGCTCATGTAGCTAAGCACTTTGCGGCTCTTTCTACTAACGCTGGCGCTGTTTCAGAGTTTGGTATTGATACTGACAACATGTTTGGTTTCTGGGACTGGGTTGGTGGCCGTTACTCACTATGGTCTGCTATCGGTCTGTCTATTATTCTTTCAATCGGTTACGAGAACTTTGTTGAGCTTTTAACTGGTGCTCACGAAATGGATAACCACTTCGTTGAAACCTCATTTGAAAGCAACATTCCAGTGATCTTGGCGTTGATTGGCATTTGGTACAACAACTTCCACGGCGCGGAATCAGAAGCGATTCTTCCATACGATCAATACATGCACCGTTTTGCTGCTTACTTCCAACAAGGTAACATGGAGTCAAACGGTAAATACACAGATCGTGACGGTAACCCAGTCACTTACCAAACTGGCCCAATTATTTGGGGTGAGCCTGGTACTAACGGTCAACACGCTTTCTATCAGTTGATCCACCAAGGCACTAAGATGATCCCTTGTGACTTCATTGCTCCAGCAGTGACTCACAACCCAACCAGCGATCATCACCAAAAACTGATGTCTAACTTCTTCGCTCAAACTGAAGCGCTAGCGTTTGGTAAATCGGCTGAAACTGTAAAAGCTGAGCTTGAGAAATCTGGTATGAATGCAGAAGAAGTAGCGAAGCTTGTTCCTTTCAAAGTATTCGAAGGTAACCGCCCAACCAACTCTATTCTGGTTAAGCAAATTACACCTCGTTCACTAGGTAACCTGATTGCAATGTACGAACATAAAATCTTCGTTCAAGGCATCATCTGGAACATCTTTACATTTGACCAATGGGGTGTAGAACTTGGTAAGCAACTCGCAAACCAAATCCTGCCTGAGTTGGCTGATGCATCTGAAATCACTTCACATGACAGCTCAACTAACGGTCTGATTAACGCATTCAAAGCACTGCGTAGCTAAGTTTGGCTAGAGCCCGTGTTTTACATGGGCTTTAGAATGCAAAAAGGCTGATGTATTTTACATCAGCCTTTTTTCGTTCAATGGAACGGGATGTTGAGTGCTCGCTACTCGAAACAGATTTCGATGAAAGCATTACCCCATTGTGAAGAGAACGGCATGATAATGATCGAGCCTTCACATTTGTGACGAATCGTATGCCCTTTACCAGAAACAACCACTGGTGTTGCCATATCGAAATCAAAGCCGCTTTCAGCCAGAATTCGTTTAGCGCCACCTGTGACCATGTTGGTAATTTCACCAACCATGTCGGTAACTTCTTCATTTAGGCCATTTGGCCTCTCGCCCAACATATTCTGCATGATTTCTAATGCTAGGTTTTCATCAAATGTAATAGACATTGAGCCACGCGTTTGACTGCCGACCATGCCAATTAATCCGGAGACATCTCCACGGGCAATCTCATCTTTCTTTAGACGAGGCTTCTGAGGCTTCAATTCTAAAGAAGCCATCGTTTTTAAAACGTTCATTAAAGACGCTAGAAACGGGTTTACAAATTCAGCGCGCATAACCTTCTTCTATCTGAATCAAAAAATTATTTCGAGGAACAGGTTTTACAGACACCGTGTGATTCGATCACTTGGTTGCTAATGGTAAAACCGTGTTGCTCAGCATTCTTCGCCAGCTGGGCAATCAGATTATCATCTTGTAGTTCTACGACATTACCACACTGGTCACAAATTAATAGTTGTGAAAAATGCTTATGTGCATTGCAAGAACAGCAAGAAATAAAACTGTTTGTGGATTCCACTCTATGGATAAAGCCTTGCTCCATTAAGAAGTCCAACGCTCGATAGACCGTTGGTGGCTTAGCCTGAGGTTCACTCTTTTTTAAATCGTCTAGTAGCTCATAGGCACTTGACGCTTTTTCACTTGCACAAATAAGCTCAAATACACGCTTACGTTGAGAGGTCAGCCTGACTCCTCGAGCTGCACAAATTTCTTCTACTTGCTTAGTTAGCTTAGTGTCCAATTCTATCACCATAATCTTTGGACTTTAGTAATGATATACCATTTATTAGTGAATAAAGCGCATTCTTAAAATAATGACGCTCGAAGAACATGGCGTATCGATAAAAGCCAATTAGCGGTAACTTACCTTATATCGCCAAAAAACGATACTCTATAACAACTGTTCGTTGATCTCGTTTGCACTTTTTAGACGATACATCGAGAGTGTTAGCCAGCTTTTTTATGAATTTCTCAGCTCTGTGTGTATAATCGCCGCTCTCTGAAATGTAAAGCGAAGGAACCATTTTGCACGCTATCTTCAGTCATCAATGTAAGCGTATAAATTCGTTCTATTTTTGACTGGACTAGCAGCTAACCTCTGCTAGCGAAGTATTTCATCACGGTATCTGAACTCGATATAAATCATGACTATTGCTAAAGACACTTCAAAATATAAAGCTAACCGCCTTTCAGTCGCTCCAATGCTCGATTGGACGGATCGCCATTGTCGTTACTTCCATCGTTTAATGACATCGCAAACTCTGTTGTATACCGAAATGGTGACTACCGGTGCGATTATTCACGGGAAAGGTGATTTTCTTGCGTATAACCAAGAAGAACATCCAGTGGCGTTGCAACTTGGTGGTTCAAACCCCGTTGATCTTGCGCATTGTGCAAAGCTGGCTCAAGAGCGTGGTTATGATGAAATCAACCTCAATGTAGGGTGTCCGTCAGACCGTGTTCAGAATGGTCGCTTTGGTGCGTGCTTAATGGCGGAGCCTCAGTTGGTTGCAGATTGTGTTGCAGCGATGAAAGAGGTTGTTGATGTACCTGTGACGGTAAAAACACGTATTGGCATTGATGATCAAGATTCGTATGAGTTTCTGGCAGATTTCATCTCTATAGTGTCAGAGAAAGGTGGCTGTGAGCAGTTTACGATTCATGCTCGTAAAGCTTGGCTGAGTGGATTGAGTCCGAAAGAGAACCGCGAAATTCCACCGTTGGATTACAACCGCGCATATCAAATCAAGAAAGATTTCTCTCACTTAAACATCGCTATCAATGGCGGTGTGAAAAGTCTGGAAGAAGCGAAACTGCATTTAGCTCATTTAGACGGTGTAATGATTGGCCGCGAAGCGTACCAAAGTCCTTATATTCTGGCTGAAGTTGATCAACAGATATTCGGTTTAGATGCACCTGTTAAGAAACGTTCTGAAGTGATTTTTGAAATGTTCCCATACATTGAGCAGCAATTATCACAAGGCGCTTATCTTGGTCACATTACTCGCCACATGCTTGGTATGTTCCAAAGTATGCCGGGTGCGCGTCAATGGCGCCGTCACATTAGTGAAAATGCACACAAGGCAGGAGCCGGTATTGAAGTTGTTGAAGCCGCTTTAGCCAAAATTCCATATCAAGATTTGGGTGTGTAAATTTCACCACTAGTTAGTGAGTTTTACCTCTGAATTTTATTGAGAAGCCAACGGTTTTTGATGTGTTGGCTTTTTTATTATTTAAATTCAGTTAATTACAACTGTTGTAAACTTGGAATGAATACTGCTAATACTTCTGCAGCATGATGAAAAAAGCATAGCTAAAAGGAGAGTGAATGATGTTCGAGATTATCTTTATATTGGTTTTTGTGGCGACATTGCTGGTGACAGGACTAACTCTTATGAGTGTGTTTGCCGCGATTGGCCTGTCTTTATTAGTGATGCTGGTGCTCGGTATGTTTGGCATGGCGATTAAACTGCTACCTTGGATATTGGCGATTGCAGTGATTGTGTGGATTTTTCGTCAGGGAGATAAAGCGCCACGTTAATTCTTACGAATATGAGTTTTCCCGCATAGGTAATATGCTAGTATCACGTTTATTCGTTAGTGAAAATTTTTGGAGCAAACATAGGATGAACAAACCTATCGTAGCCGTATTTACTTCTCTACTCATGATAGGCTCGGCTCCTGTTTGGTGTGCCAACTCGCCTGTTGGGGTGAACGTTGCCGCTGATATGTGGTTACCAAGTACTAAAATTGATAATACACGTCGTGATGATGCGAACTCTCCTGTCTTGAATTTAGCATTCGAGCATCAGTTACCGTATTTACCTAATGTTAGTGTTCGGTATACCAATCTGGATGCTGATTATGCTTCTTACGATAAATTCGACTACACCTTCTATTACAATATTTTAGAGCGTGATTTGATGACGTTCGATGCGGGTATTTCTATGACCCAGTATGCGAACAGTGAATATAAAGCAAGAGATGGACAGAAGTACTCGTTCGATGATCTGACTTTCAACTGGTACGCACATGCTGAAATCTCCGTACCGGAAACCAATTTTGACATCATTGGTCAGTTCGAATTTGGTGAAAGTGATGGCATAAAAAGTTCGGATGTGATCGCTGGGGTTCAGTATGTTGTGCCTTTAGCTGAGGGCGATCTCTCTTTCCGCGGTGGCTATCGAGTTATTGACCTTGAATTCACCGATTTAGCGACAGCTTCTCCTGACAACAAAATGTCTTATGTGTTTGCAGACGGTTGGTTCCTAGGCGCTCAGTTTAAGTTTTAGTCCTGATTCAAAGCAAAAAGCCACGCACGCCGTGGCTTTTTTACATCTAGCAGCTAGAAAATATTTCTCATAGTTATTTAGTACTTCATCATAATTGAGCCATGCTTATTAGGTGGACTTAGCTAGGTGAGAGTATAGGGAATGACAATCGCGGAACTGAGAAACTTGTATCGAGAGAAGATGCTGGTGGAGGCGATCATAGAGCCTTCCGCTCACGAAGGCTCGTGGATAGTGGAATTTCGCCATCAAGCGGGTGGTTTTGTTCTACTGACGAACGCCAGCGGTGAAGAGTGCCACTATGCAGATTTGGACCTGGCATCGAAATCAGCGATGGCGGTAGGTTTTAAACAAGTCAGGGTGGAATCAACCAGAGATTAAGTTTTTAACCTTCTTACTTCCAAAAAGTTATAAAACATTCTCTTCTATTCTTTCTTGTTATTAAGGAGAGTGGTTAATCTATCGTCACGCAATGAATAAGGAAGTCGTGACAATGTCTTCAGGAAATACCATACCAAAAGAGCTGGTTAGTTTAACTGGCCCGCTAAACGACTCGCAGTTAAATCAGCTGCAACAAACGGTTTCACAACTTTCACCTCAGCAACTAGCGTGGGTGAGCGGTTATTTTTGGGGTTTAAGTCAATCTCAATCAGTGACAACGAACTCACCTCTTACTCAGCCATCAGCATTTGCTGTTGCTAAACCAGATAGCCAGTTAACCATCATCTATGCTTCGCAAACGGGTAATGCAAAAGGCGTTGCAGAAGCGCTTGAGCATGAGGCGCAAGCTGCTGGTGTTGCAGTTCGCCTATTTGACGCCAGTGATTACAAAGGCAAAGACTTAGCCAAAGAGACGCACGTTATTTTCGTCGCTTCAACCAACGGTGAAGGTGAAGCGCCAGATAATGCTCTCGAGTTGCATGAATTTCTGCAATCAAAGAAAGCACCTAAGCTGCCGAATTTGGAATATGGCGTAATTGGTTTGGGTGACTCCAGCTATGAGTTTTTCTGCCAGACGGGTAAAGACTTCGATGCATTCCTAGAAAAGTTAGGCGCGAAACGTTTTATCGACCGAGTTGACTGTGACGTTGATTACGATCAGCCTGCAGCAGAGTGGCGTGCTAAAGTCATTGAAGTTGTCAAAGAATCGTTGGCAAGTAGCCAAGCTGAAGTAGTGCAACTGCCAGTCGGTCAGACGTCAGTTTCTCACTCTCAATACACAAAACAAAATCCGTATACAGCAACCTTACTGACTAGCCAAAAAATCACAGGTCGCGATTCAGGAAAAGACGTTCGTCATATCGAAATTGATTTAGAAGGCTCAGGTTTGACTTATCAACCGGGCGACGCTCTAGGTGTTTGGTATGAGAACAGTTCTGAACTGGCAAGCGCTGTAGCAGGAGCGGTAGGCTTGTCAGGCGTTGAAAGTGTGGATGTTGATGGAGAAAGTCTTTCTATTCATAGCGCTCTGGTCAGTAAATATGAAATCACTGCAGCAAATCCTCAGTTCATCACTAAGTTTGCTGAGCTATCGGGCAGTGAAAAGCTACAAGCTCTGGTCGCAGACAAAGATAAACTTCGTGAGTACTCATCAAACACTCAAATTCTTGATGTATTGAAAGAGAAGCAAACCAAGCTGTCAGCTGAAGAGCTAGTTTCTTTGCTACGTCGTTTAACGCCTCGTCTTTATTCTATTGCATCCAGTCAGTTCGAAGTGGATGACGAAGTGCATTTAACTGTTGGTATCGTTGAATACGAACAAGGTGAAGACGTTCGCCAAGGTGGAGCTTCTAGCTTCTTAGGTCGTAGACTGGAAGAGGGCGATGAAGTCAAAATCTTCATCGAACACAATAACAACTTCAAACTGCCACAGGATGACTCTACACCGATCATCATGGTTGGTCCGGGCACTGGCATTGCTCCATTCCGCAGCTTTGTTCAAGAGCGTGAAAACCGTGGAGCAGAAGGTAAGAACTGGTTGTTCTTCGGTGACCGTACTTTCACTCAAGATTTCTTGTATCAAGTAGAGTGGCAGAAATATCTGAAGTCAGGTGCTTTGAGTCGTTTGGATGTGGCGTTTAGCCGAGACCAACATGAAAAAGTATATGTTCAGCACCGTATTCTTGAGCAAGCAGAACAGGTCTGGCAGTGGCTGCAAGAAGGCGCGTATATCTATATCTGTGGCGATGCGACTCGTATGGCGAAAGATGTCCATGAAGCACTCGTTATTGTTGCTGATCAGCAAGGTGGCCTGACTCGTGAAAAGGCAGAAGAGTATTTAAATGAACTTCGCAAAGCGAAACGTTACCAAAGGGATGTTTACTAATGAGCACTAAGATTGACACTAAAAATAGTAACAATGGTAGCCAAGAAGTATTGGGTGAAGTGCTTGGCCCTCTGTCGGATAACGAACGTTTAAAAAGAGAAAGTAATTTCCTACGTGGAACGATCGAGCAAGATCTGCAAGATCGTATCACTGGCGGATTCACAGCAGACAACTTCCAGCTCATCCGTTTCCACGGTATGTATCAACAAGACGACCGTGATATTCGCAACGAACGAACTAAGCAAAAGCTGGAACCATTACATAATGTGATGCTTCGAGCTCGTATGCCTGGCGGGATTATCCAACCTAAGCAATGGCTAGCTATCGACAAGTTCGCCACTGAACACACTATGTATGGAAGTATTCGTTTGACGACTCGCCAGACTTTCCAGTTCCATGGTGTATTAAAACCAAATATTAAGCTAATGCATCAGACTCTCAATAGTATTGGTATTGATTCAATTGCTACCGCGGGCGACGTAAACCGAAACGTATTATGTACGTCTAACCCAGTGGAGTCTGAGTTACATCAAGAAGCTTATGAGTGGGCGGCAAAAATCAGTGAACATTTACTACCAAAAACTCGTGCTTATGCGGAAATTTGGTTAGATGGTGAGAAAGTAGAAACAACTGATGAAGAACCTATTCTAGGAAGCACTTATCTTCCTCGTAAGTTCAAAACAACGGTTGTTATTCCACCTCATAATGACATCGACGTGCATGCTAACGATCTTAGCTTTGTTGCGATTGCGGACAACGGCAAGCTGGTGGGCTTCAATGTGCTGGTGGGCGGTGGTCTAGCCATGACTCATGGTGATACGTCTACTTATCCTCGTCATGCAGATGACTTAGGTTATATTCCAGCAGAAAAAACATTAGACGTAGCTGCGGCTGTGGTAACAACGCAGCGTGATTGGGGTAACCGTTCAAACCGTAAGAATGCGAAAACCAAATACACATTAGATCGTGTGGGTGTTGATGTATTTAAAGCAGAAGTAGAGAAGCGTGCAGGAATTCAGTTTGAGGCAAGCCGTCCTTATGAGTTCACTGAGCGTGGTGACCGTATTGGTTGGGTAGAAGGTATCGATGGCAAATTCCATCTCTCTCTATTTATAGAGAATGGCCGTTTACTTGATTATCCGGGTAAACCTCTAAAAACGGGCGTTGCTGAAATTGCCAAGATTCACCAAGGTGACTTCCGCATGACTGCTAACCAGAACTTAATTGTTGCGGGTGTTCCGGCAGATCAAAAAGAACTGATTGAGAAGATTGCGCGTGAACATGGTTTGATGGATGACTCTGTCAGCGAACAGCGTAAGAACTCAATGGCGTGTGTGGCGTTTCCAACCTGTCCGTTAGCCATGGCGGAAGCTGAACGCTTCCTTCCTTCTTTTGTTACTGATGTGGAAGGTATTCTCGAAAAACACAACTTACCAAAAGAAGAGAACATTATCTTACGTGTAACTGGTTGCCCTAATGGTTGTGGCCGAGCAATGTTGGCAGAACTTGGTTTAGTCGGTAAAGCACCTGGGCGCTATAACTTGCATCTTGGTGGTAATAAGGCAGGTACGCGAATTCCTAAGATGTATAAAGAGAACATCACTGAGCAACAGATCTTAGAAGAGATCGATCAGCTAGTGGAGCGCTGGTCGAAAGAGCGTGAAGCGGGTGAAGGCTTTGGCGATTTCACGGTCCGATCTGGAATCATTCAAGAGGTCATTGTATCTAAGAGGGACTTTTATGCTTGATACTGTCTCTGTGCCTGATTTGTCAGAACTGCTCGCTCTGACAAAAGTGGAACAAACACTTCGTCTTGCAGAAGTTAATGCTTATCTCGAAAGCTTAACCGCTCAAGAACGTGTGGAATGGGCATTCGAAAACTTACCGGGCACTTATGCAGTATCTTCAAGTTTCGGTATTCAAGCAGCATTAATGTTACATCTTGTATCGAGCATTAAAGCTGATGTGCCTGTAGTCTTGACGGATACAGGCTACTTGTTCCCTGAAACCTATCAGTTTATTGATGAGTTAACTCAGCGTTTGAATCTGAATTTGCAAATCTATAAGTCTGAACTTACACCAGCATGGCAAGAAGCGCGTTTTGGTAAACTTTGGGAGCAGGGTGTAGAGGGTATCGAACAATACAACCGTCTTAATAAAGTAGAGCCAATGCGTAAAGCTTTAGAAGAACTGTCTGTTGGAGTTTGGTTTTCAGGTTTGCGCCGAGAGCAATCTCAATCTAGAGCAACGTTGCCTATATTAGCAGTTCAAAATGGCGTGTTTAAGTTTCTCCCTGTTATCGATTGGACGAATAAAGATGTCCACTATTACCTAAAAGATAATGACCTTCCATATCATCCTCTTTGGGAACAAGGTTACCTATCGGTTGGTGATACACACACAACTCGTAAATGGGAGCCTGGAATGGCAGAAGAGGAAACTCGTTTCTTCGGCTTGAAGCGAGAATGTGGTCTTCATGAAGATAACAACTAAGAAAACGTCCGTTTTAGTTAGTTAATTTTCTATCTACCAATAAAAAAGCTGCAATTGCAGCTTTTTTATAAGACAGGTCATCGACTGGGTAAACAACAAAAAGGATAACTCTGTGGATAACCTGTAATCAAGTTTTGGGTAAAGTTGGATAAATAGGACTTTGGCGATGTTTTCTCCGGTTAAGCATTATTTTTGTATTTTTTGCAAAATAACACTTGCCAGTGTGAGAAGGATCTCTATAATGCGACCTCACTGACACGGCAGACGTCGCAAGGCTTCAGCAGGTGTTGGTAGAGGATAAGACTTCTAAAAAAGAAAATTGAAAAAGTGTTTGACACTGACAGT